>NZ_JBEAAM010000033.1:0-38036 GCF_040066175.1 Fontimonas sp. SYSU GA230001 | reverse complement strand
TGGCGTGAAGCCATGAATCAGTTCGCGATCGCCTACGGCGATCGCTTCGTCCGAGGTACCGTGTGAAATCGCTTCACACACAAAAATTCAGACAGGCCCGCTCGCCGGCAGCGGCCAGCCACTGTTCCTCGACCGCCCCGAGTTGCACGCGCAGCTCGCTCTGCTCGCGGTTCAGGCGCCTGACTTCGGCCCCGTCCGTGCGCTCGTACAAGGCGGGATCAGCGAGTTTCGCGTCGATCTGGGCGAGCCGGTGTTGAAGCCTTGCCATCTGCGCGTCGAGCTTCTTGACCGCCTCGCGCAGCGGCCGCACGCGTTCGCGCTGTTCGGCGGCGCTGCGTCGAGCTTCCTTTGTTCCTTCCAGTGGCTTCGGGGCTGAAGTCGCACCCGCATCGCGGCTGGCCAGCCAGCGTGCGTAATCGTCGAGCGTGCCGTCGAACGTCTCGCAGCTGCCGCTGCTGACCAGCCAGAATTCTTCGCAGGTTGCGTTGAGCAGGTGGCGGTCGTGCGAGACGAGCACCACGGCGCCGGCATACTCGGCCAGCGCCGTCTCCAGCGCGTGGCGCATGTCCAGGTCGAGGTGATTGGTCGGCTCGTCGAGCAGCAGCAGGTTGGGGCGCTGCCAGACGACCATCGCCAGTGCCAGCCGTGCCTTCTCACCGCCCGAAAAGGGTGCGACTGCCTCGTAGGCGCGATCGCCGCGGAAATTGAAGCCGCCGAGAAAGTCGCGCAACTGTTGCTCGGTCGCCTGCGGGCTGATGCGGCGCAGGTGCAGCAGCGGCGAAGCCTGCCCATCGAGCTGTTCGAGCTGGTGCTGGGCGAAGTAGCCGATGCGCAGGTCCGGCGCGCGCACGACCTGGCCGGACAGCGCGGGCAGCTCGCCGGCGAGGGTGCGCACCAGCGTGGATTTGCCGGCACCATTGGCGCCGAGCAGACCGATGCGCTCCCCTGGCGCGATCTGCAGTTTCAGATTGTTCAGGACGGTGCGTTGCGGATAGCCGGCGGCGACCTTGTCGAAGCGCAGCAGCGGTGACGGCAGCTTGTCCGGCGCCGGGAACTCGAAGGAGAACTCCGAATCCCAGTGCGCCGGCGCGACCAGTTCCATGCGCTCCAGCGCCTTGACGCGGCTCTGTGCCTGGCGCGCCTTGCTGGCCTTGGCCTTGAAGCGGCGGATGAAACTTTCCAGGTGCGCGATGCGCGCCTGCTGCTGCGCGTAGGCGGCGGCCTGCAGGCGCAGTTGCTCGGCGCGCTGGACCTCGAACTGCGAGTAGTTGCCGGTGTAGAGCGTTGCCCGGTTGTGCTCCAGGTGCAGCGTGTGGTCGGTGACCGCATCGAGGAACTCGCGGTCGTGCGAGATGACCAGCAGCGTGCCCGGATAGCTCGCCAGCCACGACTGCAGCCAGATCACCGTATCGAGGTCGAGGTGGTTGGTCGGTTCGTCGAGTAGCAGCAGGTCCGACCGGCACATCAGCGCGCGCGCGAGATTCAGACGCATGCGCCAGCCGCCGGAGAAGTTGGCGACCGGGTGCTCCTGCTGTTCCGCCGAAAAGCCCAGGCCGTGCAGCAGCCGTCCCGCACGGGCGCGCGCCGCGTAGCCGCCGATCGCGTTCAGTCGCTCGTGCAGCGCGCCGATGGTCAGCGCGTCGTGCTCGGATTCCGCCAACACCAGCTTGCGTTCGAGCTCGCGCAGCTCGGCGTCACCGTCGAGCACGTACTCGATCGCCGCATCCGGCAGCGCCGGCGTTTCCTGGGCCACGCTGGCGATGGTCAGCTGGCGCGGTACGCTGATCTCACCGCGATCCGGCTGCAACTCGCCCAGCAGCGCGGCGAACAGGGACGTTTTTCCCGTGCCGTTGCGGCCGACGACGCCGACATGCCAGCCGGCGGACAGGGTGAAGCTCGCGTCCTCGAGCAGGGTGCGCGCGCCGCGGCGCAGCGTCGCGTGATTCAGGCTGATCATCCGCGGATTCTAGCGGGCCCGCACTCTGACATATGCTGCCACCGTGACCCTGGACCTGATCTCGCCGCCGCCCTTTCTGTTCTTCTTGCTGACCGCACTGCACGTGGTGGCCGTGCTGGTCTCGCTGCGACAGGCGCCGTGGCATGCCTTGCGGGCGTCGCCGCAGCGCCTGCACCTGGTCTTCGGCGCACTGGTCGCACTGCTGATCCTGTGGTCGATCGGCGGTAAGGTCGGCGCGCACGTCAGCCTGCACCTGCTGGGCATGACCTCGGTCACCCTGCTGCTGGGGCCGGCACTGGCGATTCTCGCCGGAACCGCGGCGCTGGCCGTCTTCGGCCTGCTGGGCCGTGTCGAACCGGCCATCCTGCTCGCCAGCGGCGCCGTCACGGTCGCGCTGCCGGTCGTCGTCACCGTCGCAATCTTGCACCTTGCCCTGCGACATGCGCCGCGCAACCTGTTCGTCTTCATGCTGGGTGTCGGCTTTCTAGGCGGCGCGTTGTCGATGCTGGCCGTCGAATTCGCCCTGCTGATGATCCTCGCGATCGCCGGGGAGCTCCGTGCGCTCGACGAGTGGCTGTCGCCGCTCATGGTGCTGGCGATGTTCCCGGAGGGCTTCGTCAACGGTGCGGTGACTTCCGCCCTGGCGGTCTACAAGCCGCACTGGCTGCGCGCCTTCGACGACCGCCACTTTCTTGGCTGAGCGCGGCCGCCCCGTATACTCGACCCCGGGCCAACGCCGGAACCCCGACATGAGACTGCCGCGCATCGTCACCTTGCTGGGTTATGCCGGACTGATTCCGTTCCTCGCCGGTCCGCTCTGGCTGAGCCTGGCGGCGGACAGTGCCCCGGCCTGGGTCGATCACGCCTGGCGGCTGTGGGTCGCGATGATCGCCAGCTTCATGTCCGGCACGTTCTGGGGTTTCGCGCTGCCGGCCTGCGAAGGACCGGAAGGGACGATCGGGCTGATCGCGGCGTCGCTGCTGCTGATCCTCGCGTGGATCGCGGCGGTCCTGCCCTCGACTGCAGCGCTCGCCGGCCTGATGGCCGTGTTCCTGCTGCAGCTGCTCGCGGACTTCTGGCGCGAGCGCACGCTCGGCTCGGTCGAAGGCTATTTCCAGCTGCGCGCGGTTCTGACCGCCGGCGCCTGCGTCGCGATCGGATGGCGGCTGGCGCTCGGTTGAGCGCGGCTACGACGTCTCGGTCATCCACGGCGGCGGCGGTGCGGTCAGCCGCTGTCCGGGGTAGCCACGTACCTCGCCGAAACCGCGACCCTCGTTCCAGTCGCGCGTGAAGCGGGCGATGTCGGCCTTGTCGCGGCCGATGAAGTTCCACCAGATCAACAGATCGTCCGTGAACGGCGTGCCGCCCAGCAGCAGCATGCGTGCGGGCGACGGGGTGAGCAGCTCGGCGGTCTCGTGCCCGGGCGGGAGGTACAGCAGTTCGCCGCTGGTCAGGGTTTCGCCGCAGAAGCGACCGTTGCCTTCGAGCGCGACGATGCAGTGCTCGAAATCCGGGCGCAGCGCCAGTCTCAAGCTGCCCTGGCCGAGCAGTTCGAGACCGAGCAGTGGCGTATGCACGCGCACCGGCGAGCGTTCGCCGAAAGCCGATCCGGCGAGCACGCTGATGCGGAAGCCGGCGCGATCGAGCACCGGCACTTCGGGATAGTGCTCGAAGGCCGGCTCGATGTGACGGTGGCTGTCCGGCAGCGCGATCCACAGCTGCGCGCCGTGCAGCAGCGCCGGGCGCGAGGCCGGCGATTCCTCGGAATGCGAGATGCCGCGCCCGGCCGTCATCAGATTCACCTGTCCCGGGCGGATCACCTGCTCGTAGCCGAGGCTGTCGCGGTGCAGGATCTCACCGGCGATCGGCCAGGTGAAGGTCTGCAGCCCTGTGTGCGGATGGGGGCCGACGCGCAGACCATCGCCGCGACTGACGTCGAGCGGGCCGAAGTGATCGAGGAAGCACCAGGCCCCGACCGTGCGGCGGTGCTGGCTCGGCAGCAGCCGGCGGATCTTCATGCCCTCGCCGAGCACGCTTTCGCGCGCGACGATGCGTTGCAGGGCCGGCGCGGCGACGCAAGCACGGGCGGCGCTGCCGTTGAGGTCGGGGTCGATGATGGACATGGCTGCCTCCGGTGTCAGGCGGCGAGCCGCCCACTGCGGTAGTCGTCGATCGCCTGCTCGATCTCCTCGTGCGTGTTCATCACGAACGGGCCGTACTGCACCACCGGCTCGCGCAGCGGCTTGCCCGCGATCAGCACGAAGCGCGCGCCCTCGCTGCCGGCGCGGACCTCGACGGCATCCCCGTCGGACAGCACGCCGGACGAAAAGCCCGGCAGCGTGCGTGCCGCGGTGCCTGCGCCGACCTGCAACTCGCCTTCGTAAACATAGATGAAGGCATTGTGTCCGACCGTGACCGGATGCGCGAAGGCGGCGCCGGCCGACAGCTGCACGTCGAGATACAGCGGATCGGTCGCCATCGAACCGGCCGCGCCATTGATCGGTCCGGCGATCGGCCGGCCCTCGACGACGGCGCGGCCCGCGATGACCTTGACTTGGCCGCCACCGGCGAGCGATGCCACCGGAATCCGCTCGGCAGGGATGTCCTGATACGCGGCCGGCTTCATCTTCTCGCGCGCCGGCAGGTTGATCCACAGCTGGAAGCCGCGCATGCGGCCGCGGTCCTGCTGCGGCATCTCCGAGTGGATCACGCCGCGGCCCGCGGTCATCCACTGCACGCCGCCGGACTTCAGTTCGCCGACGTTGCCGAGATGATCCTCGTGGCGCATGTGGCCGTCGATCATGTAGGTCACCGTCTCGAAGCCGCGGTGCGGATGCGGCGGGAAGCCGGCGATGTAGTCGTCCGGATTGTCGGTGCCGAACTCGTCGAGCATCAGGAAGGGATCCAGACGCAGGCCCGGCGTCGCGCCGATGCTGCGGCGCAGTTTCACGCCGGCGCCGTCGGAGGTCAGGGCGCCGCCGATGATCTGCTGCAGGGTACGGGAAGTCATGACCGTGCTCCGGGTGAGGGGTTCAGCTGCGCTTGAACAGCCGGGCGTCGAGGCTGATCGTACCGGCGCCTTCGGCGACGAGGAACAGGAAACCGCCGGCCATCGCCAGGTTCTTCATGAACATGATCTGGTTGACCTGATCGGCTGCGCCGTGGAACAGGAAGGCTGAGGCGACGCAGAACACCGCGAGGCCCGCGGCGGCCAGGCGCGTCAGCAGGCCGAGGATGATCGCCAGGCCTCCGCCCAGTTCGGCGAAGATCACCAGCGGCAGCAGTGCGCCGGGCACCCCCATCGCCTGCATGTACTGTTGCGTGCCTTCGTAGCCGCCGATCTTGCTCCAGCCGGCGGTGACGAAAATCGCCGCGATCAGCACGCGGCCGGCCACGAGAATCCAGGGCTTTGACGTTTCAAGAAGTGCGTTCATGTGTGAGTTCCTGCGTGTGAGTGAATGGAGGTGATCAGGCGGCCAGGCGTTCGATCTGCGCGGCGGCTGCATCCAGCGCGTGCCGGCGCGACTCGTCGCCCATATTGAGGCCCTCGGCGTAAACGAACTCAATGTCGTCGATGCCGATGAAGTTGAAGAAGGTGCGCACGTAGCCGGTCTGCGTGTCCGCCGGCGTACCTTGGTATCTGCCGCCACGCGCAGCGAACACATAGAGCTTGCGTCCGCCGAGCAGGCCCTCAGGGCCATTCGCGGTGTAGCGGAAGCTGACGCCGGCGCGGGCGACGTGATCGATCCAGGCCTTCAGTTGCGAGGGCACGCCGAAGTTGTACAGCGGCAGGCCGAGCACGATGACGTCCGCCCTGCGGATCTCGTCGATCAGTGCGTCGCTCTCGGCGATCACGGCCTGCTGCGCCGGTGTGCGCTCCTCCGGTTTTGCCAGGAAGGCACCGAAGCGCGCGGCATCGAGATGCGGCAGCGGCGCCTTGGCGAGGTCGCGCACGACGACGCGGCCGTCAGGATGGCGGGCGAGCCACGACTGGACGAATTCCTGGGTCAGCTTCGAGGACTGGCCGTTTTCGGCGAACAGGCTGGTGTTGATCTGCAGCAGGGTTTTCATGGCGCTCTCCGGTGTTCCTTGGGGTGGCGCCATTAAACGATTGCTGAAATCGATAAAAAAGCGGAATATTTCGGACTTAGTAATCAAAATATTCGATGTCACATCCGAAAATCACTCTGGATCAATGGCGTGCACTGGTGGCCGTGGTCGATGCCGGCGGCTATGCGCAGGCGGCCGAGGTGCTGCACAAGACCCAGTCGACCGTGACCTACGCGGTGCAGAAGCTCGAACAGCTGCTGGGCGTGAAGGTCTTCGAGATCCAGGGGCGCAAGGCGGTGCTCACCCCGGTCGGTGAAGTGCTGGTGCGGCGCGGGCGCACGCTGGTCGACGAGGCGGCGCAGCTCGAACAGGTTGCGCGCGAGCTGTCCGCCGGCTGGGAGCCGGAACTGCGCCTGGCGGTCGATGCGATCTTTCCGACCTGGCTGCTGCTGCAGTGTTTCGCCGAGTTCTCCGCCGAGCATCCGGACACGCGCATCGAGCTGATCGAGTCGGTGCTCGGCGGCACGACCGAGGCGCTGCTCGAAGGGCGTGCCCAGCTGGCCATCTGTTCGGCCCTGCCCGCCGGCTTTCTCGGCGATGTGCTGATGCAGGTGCCCTTCGTGCCGGTCGCGCATCCCGATCACCCGCTGCACCGGCTTGGACGCCCGCTGACGCGCGAGGATCTGCGCGCGCACCGGCATCTGGTGATCCGCGATTCCGGCAGCCAGCGCGACCGCAACCCGTCGTGGCTCGGCGAGCGACGCTGGACCGTGTCGCACAAGGCCACGTCGATCCGTGCCGCGTGCATGGGCCTGGGTTTCGCCTGGTACGCCGAGTACATCATCCGCGACGAGCTCGCCAGCGGACAGCTCAAGCCCTTGCCGATGGTGGAAGGCGCGCAGCGCCACGCCACGCTCTACATGGTGTATGCCGACCGCGATGCCGCCGGTCCGGGCATCCGCAAGCTCGCCGACATCATCCGCCGCCGTGTGCAGACCTGCGTCGAGGGCGGGCACATGGCGGCGCAGTCTCAGCCGCCGAGCACGTAATCGCGCAGCGCCTCTTTCGATAAGGGCGCCACGCCGGCGGGCCGGCCGTGCGCGTTGAAGGTGTGCCAGTACAGCACCGGCTCGTGCACGGTGCCTGCGTCGAGATCGGCGTGGAGGCCGGCGAGCGCCTTTCCTGAGTACGCGCTGTCGCTGTGTGCGCCGGTCGCTGCGGCGAAGCGTTGCATCGCGCCCTTCGTCGCGTCGGTCGCCACGGCGTAGTGTTCGCCGAAGAACTCCGTGCGGATGTCCACCTCGGCGATGCGCGCCGGTGCCGCGGCCGGATCGGTGCGGCGCAGCAGCGCAAGCGTGCGCTGCACGAGGCGATCGAGCTTGTCGCGACTGGCGAATTGCGGCCCGACCACCTGGATCGCCTCGATCCGCGTTGGCAGCCCGGCGAGCGCGAGGCCGATGGCCAGGCCGGCGACGGTGCCCATGCTGCTGAAGGCGACGTAGAGCCGCTGCGGTACCGGCAGCTCGCCGGCGTCGATCTGCTGGCGCAGCTCAAACGCTGCGTTGACGAACCCCAGCGCGCCCAGCGGCGTCGAGCCGCCCGGCGGGATCCACCGCGGTGCGCGGCCGCTGCGCGCGAGCACGCGCAGGCTGCAGGCCAGCGCCTGCGCGACCACGGCGGGCTGACTGCGGCCGACGCGCAGCTCGGCCCCACAGTGCAGACCGGTGGCGAGGTTGTCGGCGACGTAGGGTGCGTCGGCCTGCGGCAGCAGGAAGGCGTGCGTGGTCAGGCTCAGCTTTCGGCCGTGCCAGGCAGTCGCGGCGACGAAGTTCGAACCGGAATAGCCGAACGTGACGAGGTCACGACGGTCATCGGCCGCGGCGCGTGCCAGCAGCAGGTCGAGCTTGCGGATCTTGTTGCCGCCATAGTCGCTCGCCGACAGATCGTCGCGCTTGATCCAGACCGTGTCGTATCCGCGCAGCGGCTGCACCGGCGTGGCGCCATGCAGAAGTCCCGCGCGAGGGAAAACCCCCAGACGGGGAAAGGCATCGAACAGGGGGTAGCTACTCATGACAGCGCATTGTCGCGCCGATTGAATGCGCGGGAGAAACGGAGATCGCGATGCACGATCCACGGGACGGTCTGAGGAGACGCAGCGGGACGGTGCGCGCGCCGCGTGGCACGCAGCGGTCGGCGCAATCGTGGCTGACCGAAGCGCCGCTGCGCATGCTGATGAACAACCTCGATCCCGAGGTCGCCGAGCGGCCGCAGGAGCTGGTGGTCTATGGCGGCATCGGCCGCGCCGCGCGCGACTGGGCCTGTTTCGATGCGATCGTCGAGACGCTCCGCACCCTGGGCGACGACGAGACGCTGCTGATCCAGTCCGGCAAGCCGGTCGGCGTGTTCCGCACGCACGCCGATGCCCCGCGCGTGCTGATCGCCAACTCCAACCTCGTGCCGCACTGGGCGACCTGGGATCACTTCCACGAACTCGACCGCAAGGGCCTGATGATGTTCGGGCAGATGACCGCGGGCTCGTGGATCTACATCGGCAGCCAGGGCATCGTGCAGGGCACCTACGAGACCTTCGCCGAGGCCGGGCGCCGGCACTACGGCGGCGATCTCGCCGGCAAGTGGATCCTGACCGGCGGGCTCGGCGGCATGGGTGGTGCGCAGCCGCTGGCGGCGACGATGGCCGGTGCGTCGATGCTCGCAGTCGAGTGCGATCCCGCGCGCATCGACATGCGCCTGCGCACGCGCTATCTGGACGAGCGCTGCGATGCGCTCGATGACGCGCTGGCACGCATCGCCGACGCGCACCGCGAAGGCCGCGCTGTATCGGTCGGTCTGCTCGGCAATGCGGCCGAGGTGTTCCCGGAACTGCTGCGTCGCGCGCAGGCCGGCGAGCGGCGCGCACGGCCGGACCTGGTCACCGACCAGACCAGCGCGCACGATCCGCTCAATGGCTACCTGCCGGCCGGCTGGACACTCGAACAGGCGGCGCAGCGGCGCATCGACGATCCGCAGGCGGTGATCCGCGCGGCCAAGGCATCGATGGCGCTGCAGGTGCGCGCGATGATCGGCTTCCAGCATCTGGGCATTCCGACTTTCGATTACGGCAACAACATCCGCCAGATGGCGCAGGACGCCGGCGTCGAGGACGCCTTCGCGTTTCCCGGCTTCGTGCCGGCCTACATCCGGCCGCTGTTCTGCCGCGGCATCGGCCCGTTCCGCTGGGCGGCGCTGTCCGGCGACGCCGAGGACATCCACCGCACCGATGCCAGGGTCAAGGAACTGCTGCCGGACAATGTGCCACTGCACCGCTGGCTCGACATGGCGCAGCGACGCATCGCCTTCCAGGGACTGCCGGCGCGCATCTGCTGGATCGGCCTGGGCGACCGCGCCAAGGTCGGCCTCGCGTTCAACGAGATGGTCGCGCGCGGCGAGCTGCGGGCGCCGGTCGTGATCGGCCGCGATCACCTCGACTCTGGCTCGGTCGCGAGTCCGAACCGCGAGACCGAGAGCATGCGCGACGGTTCCGACGCGGTGTCCGACTGGCCGCTGCTCAATGCGCTGCTGAACTGCGCGAGCGGTGCGACCTGGGTGTCGATCCACCACGGCGGCGGCGTCGGCATCGGTTACTCGCAGCACGCCGGCATGGTCGTCGTCTGCGACGGCACGGCCGCGGCGGCACGGCGCATCGAGCGCGTGCTGACCAACGACCCCGCCAGCGGCGTCATGCGCCACGCCGACGCCGGCTACGAGGACGCCATCGCCTGCGCACGCGAGCATCACCTCAGGCTGCCGATGCTGGAGCGCTCTCATGTCTGAGTGGCATCTGCGTCCGGGGCGCCTGAGCCTGAAGGAACTGCGCCACCTGCTCGGCGGGCACGTGCGCCTGTCGATCGAGCCGGCGGCCTGGCCAGAGGTCGAAGCCTCGGTGCGCACGATCAACGTGGCCGTCGCACGCGGCGAGCCGGCCTATGGCATCAACACCGGCTTCGGCAAGCTGGCCAAGGTGCACATACCCGACGCGCAGCTCGAAGAGCTGCAGCTGAATCTGGTGCGCTCACACGCCGTCGGTGTCGGTGCGCTGCTCGACGACGCCAGCGTGCGCCTCATTCTCGTGCTCAAGGCGGCGAGCCTGGCGCGCGGCGCCTCCGGCGTGCGCCGCATCGTCATCGAGTCACTGCTCGCGCTGTACAACGCCGACGTGCTGCCCTGCATTCCCGCGCAGGGGTCGGTCGGCGCCAGCGGCGATCTCGCGCCGCTCGCACACCTGACACT
This sequence comes from Fontimonas sp. SYSU GA230001, assembly GCF_040066175.1. Lineage (NCBI taxonomy): Bacteria > Pseudomonadati > Pseudomonadota > Gammaproteobacteria > Nevskiales > Nevskiaceae > Fontimonas > Fontimonas sp. SYSU GA230001. Next base: position 27,742 of record NZ_JBEAAM010000033.1, on the reverse strand, counting down.
GGCACTGCTCGGCGAAGGCGAGGTGCGCTGCGAGGGACGCACGCTGAGCGCGGCCGAAGGACTGCGCCGCGCGGGTCTTGCGCCGCTGCGCCTGGCGCCCAAGGAAGGGCTTGCGCTGCTCAACGGCACGCAGGTCTCGACGGCACTGGCGATCCGCGGGCTGTTCCAGATCGAGGACGTGTTCGCCGCCGCGCTGGTCGCCGGCGCGATGTCGGTTGATGCGGCACGCGGGTCCGATGCGCCGTTCGATGCACGCATCCACGCGCTGCGCGGCCAGCCCGGCCAGATCGACGTCGCCGCCGCCCTGCTGCGCCTGCTCGACGGCAGCAAGATCCGCGCCTCGCATCGCGTCAACGACGACCGCGTGCAGGACCCGTACAGCCTGCGCTGCCAGCCGCAGGTGATGGGCGCCTGTCTCGACCTGATCCGCAACGCCGCGCATACGCTCGCGATCGAGGCCAATGCGGTGACCGACAACCCGCTCGCGTTTGGCGACGGAGGCGGGGTGATCTCCGGCGGCAACTTCCACGCCGAGCCGGTCGCGCTCGCCGCCGACACGCTGGCGCTGGCGATCGCCGAGATCGGCGCGCTGTCCGAGCGGCGCATCGCGCTGCTGATCGACGCGACGCTGTCCGGCCTGCCGGCCTTCCTGATCCGCGATGCCGGCCTGTGTTCCGGCTTCATGATGGCGCACGTCACTGCCGCGGCGCTCGCCTCCGAAAACAAGTCGCTGGCGCATCCGGCCAGCGTGGACAGCCTGCCGACCTCCGCGAACCAGGAAGACCACGTCAGCATGGCGACCTTCGCGGCGCGCCGCCTGCTCGGCATGAGCGCGAACAGCCGGCGCATCGTCGCCATCGAGCTGCTCGCCGCCGCGCAGGGCATCGATTTCCACACGCCGCTGCAGACTTCGGAACCTTTGCAGGCCGTGCATCTGGCGCTGCGCGAGCGCGTCGCCTTTCTCGACCAGGACCGCGTGCTGGCAACCGACATCGCCGCGGCGACCGAGCTGCTCGACAGCGAACTGCTGACGCCGATGGTGGCCGAGTTGCTGCCGTCGTGGAGCCGCGAGTGACGCGGGCACTGTTCGCACCCGCCGCCTGGCTGCCGCACGGCTGGGCCGAGAACGTGCGCATCGGCATCGACGCGCAGGGCCGCATCGCCTCGGTCCAGGTGCAGGCCGGCGCCGACGGCGCCGAGCGTCTCGATGGGCCGCTCATCCCGGGCATGCCCAATGTGCACTCGCACGCCTTCCAGCGCGCGATGGCCGGACTGACCCAGACCAGCGGGCCGCAGAGCGACGACTTCTGGTCCTGGCGCGATTGCATGTACCGCTTTCTCGAACGGCTGACGCCGGACGATGTCGGGATCATCGCCACGCAGCTGTATGTCGAGATGCTGCAGGCCGGTTACACCAGCGTCGGCGAGTTCCATTACCTGCACCATGACAGTGACGGCCGGCCCTATGCCGATCCGGCGGAAACCAGCCGGCGCGTCGTCGAGGCGGCGGCGGTCAGCGGCATCGGCCTGACGCTATTGCCGGTGCTGTACCGCCACGGCGGCTTCGGTGGCGAGGCACCGTCGCCGGCGCAGCGCCGCTTCCTCTGCGATCCGGACCAGTACGCGCGCATCGCCGAGGCCGTGGCACGCGAGCCGCACTGCGCGCTCGGCTTCGCGCCGCACTCGCTGCGCGCGGTGACGCCGTCCGAACTCGACGAGCTGCTGCGGCTGCGTGCCGCTCTCGCGCCGTCGGCGCCCGTGCACATCCATGCGGCCGAGCAGGTCGGCGAAGTCGATGACTGCGTGTACTGGAGCGGTCAGCGCCCGGTCGAATGGCTGCTGTCGAACGCGCCGCTCGACGAGTACTGGTGCCTGATCCACGCCACGCAGATGCGCGATCCCGAGGCGGCGGCGCTGGCCAGTCGCGGCGTGGTCGTCGGCCTGTGCCCGAGCACCGAGGCGGATCTGGGCGACGGACTGTTCAACGCCGCGCCGTATCGCCTGGCCGGCGGGCGCATCGCCATCGGTGGCGACAGCCATGTCGGCGTCGATCCCTTCGCCGAGCTGCGCCTGTTCGAGTACGGCCAGCGCCTGCAGCGGCGCCGTCGCAACCTGTTCGCCGCCACGCCGCAACAGTCGGTCGGCGCCGCACTGTATCGCGCCGCGCTGGCTGGCGGCGCGCAGGCGCTGGGCCAGCCGGCCGGCGCCATCGCGGTGGGCCAGCGCGCCGATCTGGTCGTGCTCGACACCCGCGACGTCGCGCTGGCCGAACAGTCCGGCGATCGCCTGTTCGATGCGGCGATCTTCGGCCCGGTCCGGCGCCCGGTGCGGCACGTGATGGTCGCGGGCCGCTGGCGCGTGCGCGACGGCGTGCACGACGCGGCAGAACGCAGCCTCGCGGCGTATCGTGCCGTGCTGCGGCGGCTGCTGGCCTGAGTTGATGAATCCTCTGCTCGTGTTGAAAGTCGGCGCCACGGATGGCGCCGGCTTGTACAGGACGTACACATGCAATCCATGAACGTCGATGCGCTGTGGATCAACGTGCACCTCGCCACGCTCGACGGGGCCGGCTACGGCATCATCGACGACGGCGCGATCGCCGTCCGCGCGGGCCGCATCGCCTGGCTCGGACCGCGCAGCGCGCTGCCGGAGGAGATGGTGCCGGCGCTCACGCACGACGGTCGCGGCCGCTGGCTCACGCCCGGGCTGATCGACTGCCACACGCACCTGGTCTGGGCCGGCAGCCGTGCGCGCGAGTTCGAGCAGCGCCTGAACGGGGCGACCTACGCCGAGATCGCCGCGGCCGGCGGCGGCATCCGCGCGACGATGTGGGCCACGCGTGGCGCCGGCGACGCACGCCTGCGCGCGCAGAGCGCGCCGCGCCTGCGCGCGCTGCTCACCGAGGGCGTGACCACGGTCGAGATCAAGTCCGGCTACGGCCTGGAACCGGAGACCGAGGCGCGTCAGCTCGCGGTGGCGCGCGCGCTCGGCCAGTCGCTGCGGGTGCACGTGGTGACGAGCTTCCTCGGCGCGCACGCCCTGCCGCCGGAATACGAAAGCCGCGCGGACGCCTATGTCGATCTGCTGTGCACGCGCATGCTGCCGGACCTGCATGCGCAGGGCCTGGTCGATGCGGTCGATGCCTACTGCGAAACCCTGGCATTCACGGCCGAACAGGTCGCGCGCGTGTTCGACGCCGCGCGCGCGCTGCGCCTGCCGGTGAAGCTGCATGCCGACCAGCTGTCGGACGGCGGCGGCGCGGCGCTGGCCGCGCGCTACCGCGCGCTGTCGGCGGACCATCTCGAATACAGCAGCGAAGCCGGCATCCGCGCGCTCGCGCAGGCCGGCACCGTGGCCGTGCTGCTGCCGGGCGCCTACTACCTGCTGCGCGAGACGCGCAGGCCGCCGGTGGATGCACTGCGCCGCCACGGTGTGCCGATGGCCGTCGCCACCGACTGCAATCCGGGCACGTCGCCGTGCACCTCGATCCTGCTGATGCTCAACATGGCCTGCATGCTGTTCGGCCTGACGCCGGAGGAGGCGCTGGCCGGCGTGACGCGCAACGCCGCACGCGCGCTGGGCCTGCACGGAGACCGCGGCCGTCTCGCTCCCGGATTGCGCGCCGATTTCGCGCTGTGGGACATCGAGCATCCGGCCGATCTGGTCTATGCGCTGGGCGCGCGGCCCTGCGTCGGCCGCGTAGTGGACGGAATTTCCGCCGATCCGCCGTGAGCGCTCAAGTGCCGCTGCTCGACGTCTGGTGCGAGGGCCGCACGCCCTTGCTGATCGACGTGCCGCACGCCGGCACCTACATCCCGGACGAGCTGCGCGCCGCGCTGACGCCGCATGCGCAGAACGTGCCCGACGCCGACTGGCACGTGCCGCAGCTCTACGCGTTCGCGACCGAGCGGGGCGCAAGCCTGATGGTCGCCACGCACGCACGCTACGTCATCGACCTGAACCGCGACCCGCAGGGTGCGGTGCTCTATCCGGGCGCCGACAACAGCGAGCTGGTGCCGACGACCGGTTTCGACAGGCGGCCGCTGTATCGGCCCGGCACGGCGCCGACCGCGGCGGAGATCGAGGCGCGGCGCGCGCGCTACTGGGCGCCGTATCACGCGCAGCTCGCGCAGCGGCTGGAGGCGATCCGCGCGCGCCACGGCTACGCGATCCTGCTCGACGCGCATTCGATCCGCTCGCGCGTGCCGCGTTTCTTCGCAGGCCGGCTGCCGGATCTGAACCTGGGCACCGCCGACGGCGGCAGCTGCGCGGCCTCGCTGCAGGCCGCGGCCTTCGACGTGCTGGGCCGCGCGGATGGCTTCAGCGCGGTCTGCAACGGCCGCTTCAAGGGCGGCTACATCACCCGCCACCACGGCGCGCCGGCACGGGGCGTGCACGCGCTGCAGCTGGAGATCGCCCAGGCTTGCTACATGCACGAGGACCCGCCGTGGCCGTGGGAGCCGCAGCGCGCGCGGCCGCTACGGGCCGTGCTCGAACGCCTGATTGGCGCGCTGCTGGCTTGGCGGCCGTAGGCGCGCTCAGTAGAACACGCGCTCGGCGGGCGGCGGCGGCGTCCACTGGTACAGCCAGGTCTCGGACACCGCCTGCTTGCCGCTGCGCAGGAACAGGCGCAGGTCGATCGGTTCGGTGGAGCCGTCCGGCGGCACGATGTCGAACATCGCGCGCCAGCCGCGGATCGGCAGCAGCGGGCGCGCGGACACCAGTTCGATGCGCCCGCGCGAGGCGCTGACCACGCTCTCGACCGTCGCATCCTTGCCGAGCAGATCGAGCGCACCGCCGGCGAAGTCGATGGCGAAGCGCCACGAGAAATAGCTGCGCCGGTGGCCGACGACGCCGCCGAGGCCGGTGCGCGTCGCCCGCGCGGTGCCCAGCGGCGGCTGCAGCGGCGGTGCCGCGCCCCAGTACAGACGGTAGGCGAACAGCCGTTCCTCGCCGGGCTGCGGCGGAGTCTCGGGGTTCCAGAACGCGACGATGTTGTCGAAGGTCTCGTCCACGGTCGGAATCTCGACCAGCTGCACGGCGCCCTTGCCCCAGCCGTGGCGCGGTTCCACCCACAGGCTCGGCCGTTTCTCGTACCAGACCGCATCGTCCTGGTAGTGGTCGAAGTCGCGGTCGCGCTGCAGCAGGCCGAAGCCGCGCGGGTTGTCGTCGATGAACGAGTTGACGCGCAGGCCGCGCGGATTGGTCAACGGGCGCCAGATCCATTCGCCACCACCGGTCCACAGCGCCAGGCCGTCGGAGTCGTGGATCTCCGGGCGGAAGTCGTAGCCCATGCGGCGGTCGTTCTCGCCGGTCTGGTACATGCTGGTCAGCGGCGCGATGCCCAGGCGCTCGATGGCGCGGCGCGGGTAGAGCGCGGCATCGACCTCCATCGTCAAGGTCGCACCGGGGCGGATGCCGAAGCGGTACGCGCCGGCGACACTGGCCGAGTCGAGCAGGGCATACACGACCAGCTCGCCGGCGCCGGCGGCCGGACGCTCGATCCAGAAGGTCGTGAAGCGCGGGAACTCCTCGTCGCGCGGCAGTCCGGTGTCGATCGCCAGTCCGCGCGCCGACAGGCCGTACTGGCGCTCGGCGCCGACCGCGCGGAAGTACGACGCGCCGAGGAAGGACGCGACGTCGGCGTCCCAGTTCGACGCGTGATGGATGCGGAAGCCGGCATAGCCCAGATCGTCCGGCAGCTTGCCGAGCTTCAGATTGCCGTGCTCGAACTGGCGCGCGTCATAGTCGATGTGGCGTGCGCGGCCATCGACGAGTTCGTAGATCTGCACGGGATGCTTGAAGAACAGGCCGGGATGGAACATCTCGATGCGGAACGGCCGTTCCTCGCCGTACCAGAGGCCGCGCTCGCGCACGAAGCGCAGTTTCTGATAGTCATCCCAGGAGATCTGGTCGAGCTGGCGCGGCAGATCGTTGCGCGGCGCCACGTAGGGCTGCGCCGCCAGCGCGCGCGCGCGGCCCTTGAGCCAGGCGTAGTCGAAAGGCGCGTCCGCGGCGGCGGCGCGCGCCGGCACAGTTTTCAACAGCAGCGCCGGCGGCAGACCGTAAACCGAGAGGGCGGCGGCGGCGCGCAGCAGATCACGACGATTCATCGCAGACCGATCCGGGTGGCGGAGCGCGCATCGTAAGCGAGCGCGGCATCGCGCCGCATCCGTGGTCCGGTCAGCCGTGGTTCAGGGCAGCGCGGATGCGGGCGTACACCTCGGGATGATTGAGCAGCTGCATGTGATGCAGCCGGAACAGGGTCGCGGCATCGGCATCCGCCAGTTCCACGGCGACGCTGCTCGGCAGGCGCACCAGGCCGTCGCCGGCGAAGCGGCCGAGCGGATCGTCGGCGGACACGCCGATGCTGCTGCCGATGAAGTGGTGGCGCGCCCAGGGCAGACGTTCGAGCGCCTGCGCGCGCTGCCAGCGCCGCCGCCGGCCGTCGCGCCAGTCGGCGTCCGAGGTCGCGCCGTGCTTGAGATCGCGGATGCCGACCGAGCGGGCTTCGAGAACGCGCCCCCAGGGGCGCGACAGCTCGAACTGGCCGAGCACGCCGGTCAGCGCATCCACCGCCTGTTCCAGCGGTGCGCCGCGGTGCGGCGAACCCAGGCAGATCAGATGCCGGACCTGTCGGACCCAGTCCTCGTCGCGTCGCTGCGCCTGGGCCGCCGCGGCGCGGATCACCAGGCCACCCATGCTGTGGCCGATCAGCACGATCTCCGTCACCGGCTGCGGCCAGGCGGCGACCAGCCGGCCGATTTCGCGCGCCAGGCGGCGGCCGTTGGCGGAGATGTGCAGGCCGGTGTTGTAGCGCACGAACAGCGGGCTGTAGCCGAATTCGCCCTGCAGGCGCGCGGCGTAGGTCTGCGTCTCCGGCCGCGCCGGGTCCTGGTACAACGCCCAGCTGTGCTCGGTGCAGGCCAGGCCGTGCACGAAGATCGCCAGCCGCGGCGTGGCCGTGGGGAAGCGCGCCGTCAGCGCAGCCCGGTCCGGCGCGAGGCGCTGGCCGTCGTGGTAGAAGCCCAGGCGCGGCATCAGCGGATTGCGGCGCACCGCGGCGTGATCGCCGACGAAGCCGGCGAGCGCGCCGGTGACGAGATCGCGGCCGCGATGTGGCGCGGCCGGCGGCGCCGGCAGGCTGCGCTCGGCCTGCCGCAGCAGCGCGCTCGCCGCGTCGAGCAGCGCCGTGCCGGTCAGGCGCACCGCCTGATACACGCCGTCGGTGATGCCGTCGTGCAGCGCGCGCACCGGCGCGCTGCCGGCGCCGGCGCCCGGCACGGCGTTCAGGCCGGCGAACGGCAGATCGGAAATCGCGCGGTGGAATTCATGGATGCGCGCCGTGACCTGGTCGAGGGCGTCGCGCGTCAGCTCCAGCGCACCGCGCCACTGCGCCAGCGTCGAGCTCGGGTGGGATGCGCGCATCGCAAAGGCCTCCGGTGGACTCGCTCCAGTGTCGGGCGCGCGGCGGCCGGCGTGCAGTGGCGCGGCCGCCAGCGGCTCATGTCGCCGCCGCCGTCCGCCAGCGGTTGGCGCGCCGGAACGTGCCGATGTCGTTGAAGCGCACGCCCATCTCGCGCATCACCGCGTGCGCCGTGCGCGCCGTCCACTGGCGTAGGTAGAACGGTTCCTTGACGACGAAGTGGTGGATCGCGTGCGTGGCGCCGAAGTTGAAGCAGAACAGCTGGAACGGCAGCAGCCACCAGGGGTTGAGCACCTGCGTCTGCTGGATCACGTTGCCGTCCTCGACGTCGCCGAAGTAGTGCATGTTGGAGCTGACGAAGTGCAGGCAGAAGCTGCGCAGCAGGTTGGGTCCGATCCAGACCACCATCAGCGTGCCGATCCATGGCTGTGCGGCCAGCGTCGTCGCCGACCAGGCGATCGGACTGCCGGCGAGCGCGGCGACCGCGTTGGCGCCGTGGAAACCGAGAAAGGCGTACCACAGGCCCCAGTGGATCCAGCCGAGCGGGAAATAGGCGACCAGCCCGCCGACGACGAGGAACAGGCGCTTGCGCGGCGTCGCCTGCGGCAGCCGCAGCAGGATCGCCAGCGTCGCGTCAGCCGTCATCAGCAGGCGCGCGAGGCCCCACGGCCGGCCGTTGGTGATGCCCTGTTCCTCGATGTCCTTCTTCGTGCCGGAAAACTTGTGGTGATCGAAGTGCAGCTTGCGGCGGATCCACGGGTTGATCGTGCTCGGCCGTGCGAGCCAGGCCAGCGCCAGCATCGTGTGGTGCCAGAACGGCCGCCTGCGGAAGTACATCCAGTGGATCAGGTCGTGTTCCAGCTCGTGCGTGAACGAGGCGAACAGTGCCGCCACCGGGATGCACAGCCAGGCCGGAATCAGGCCGGCGACGTAGGCGCCGCCGGTGGCCATCATGCCGGCCAGCGACAGCAACAGGATGCTCATGCCGATGGCGTCCTGGTGGCGCAGCCAGACATGGCGGCGGCGCAGCTCGGCACCGGCCTGCGTGACCACGGCGCGGATGCGGCCGGCTTTCTGCTCGTCGGTCAGGGCCGGCTCTCTTGTCAGCGTGGCGTCGAACACAGCATGCTCCGGGGATACCAAGAAAGGATGCGCGCACTGTAGGCGGCCATCGCAGCGTGCACCTTGCCGAATCCGCCAAGCGTTTGACCGTCGATGCCAACCGCGACCGCACTGACCAGCTGGGCCCGCGCGATCCGCAAGGCGCTCGACGCCGGTGGCCATGACAGCGCCGCGCTGTTCGCGGCGGCCGGGCTCGATCCCGCGGGGCTCGACGATCCCAACGCGCGATATCCGGTCGCGGGCACGACGCGGCTGTGGCGGCTGGCGGTAGCGGCGACTGGCGACGACGCTTTCGGCCTGACCGTCGCGCGTCACGTCGGCCCGACCACCTTCCACGCGCTCGGCTACGCGCTCAACGCCAGCACGACGCTGCACGAGGTCTTCGATCGCATCCTGCGCTATTTCGCCGTGATCACCGACGTCGCCGAGCTGGAGTTCGGCGCGACCGCGGAGGGCTACCGGTTCGCGATCCAAGTCGCCGGGCCGGAACCGCCGGCGCCGCAGGCCATCGACGCCTTCGCGGCGCTGGTCGTGCGTCTGTGCCGCGGTCTGCTCGGCCGGCGTGAGTTCGCGCCGCGACTGGTGCGGCTGCAGCGGCCCGAACCCCGCAACCGGGCCGGGTTCGAGAAGATGTTCCGCGCGCCGCTGCAGTTCGATGCGGACGAGAACGCGCTGTACCTGGACCGCACCGTGCTGGACACTCCGCTGGAAGGTGCCAACCCGGAGCTGGCGCGTCACAACGACGAGATCGTGCAGCGCTACCTGGCACGCCTGCAGCAGGACGACGTCGTTGCACGCGTGCGTGCGGTGCTGGTGGACATGCTGCCGAGCGGAGAGCCGGGCACGGCTGCCGTCGCCATGGCGCTGCACCTGTCCGAGCGCAGCCTGCAGCGGCGACTCGCCGAGGCGCAGACCAGCTTCAGCGCCGTGCTCAGGGACACGCGCCACAACCTCGCGCGCAGCTATCTGCGCGATCCGCAGGTGAGCATCGGTGAGATCGCCTATCTGCTCGGTTTCGGCGACATGAGCAGTTTCACGCGCGCCTTCCGCCGCTGGGAAGGTGTGTCGCCGAGCGTGTTCCGGGCGGACCGGGCTCGCGGGCGGGAGGGGCTATCGCGCTGACCGCCGGTGCGGCAAATTGGGCGCGACCGGCGCGCCAGGTCGCCGGCGAGGCGTTCTTGCGCTAGCGTGCGCCGGAGCCGAGTATCGACGGGGACGCGGAACACACATGCCGAGCAACACTGCGAGCACATCGACGGACAGCCTGCTGGACTGCCTGCTGCTGGTCGCACTGGGGCATGGTCGGCCGCTCAGCCGCGACGCCGCGCTGTACGCGCTGCCGCTGACCGGCGGGCGCCTGACGCCGTCGCTGCTGCCGCGCGCGGCCGAGCGTGCCGGCCTGCGCACCCGGGTCGTGCGCAGCGCGCTGCGCCAGTTCGCGCCGGATACACTGCCCTTCATCGCGCTGCTCAAGGACGACACCGCGGCGGTGGTGCTGGACATCGATGCCACCGACGGCCGCGTGCGCGTGCGCGAACCGGCGCGCGGCGGCGCCGAGACCGAGCTCGCGCTGGCCGACTTCGAGACGCGCTATCTGGGCGTGGCGATCCTGCTGCGGCCGGAGTTCCGTTTCGACGCGCGCGCGCCGAGCATCGGCCCGCCGCGCGAACGGCACTGGTTCTGGAGCGTGCTGCGCGACAACTGGCCGCTGTACCGCGACGCGCTGTTCGCGGCTTTCCTGATCAACCTGTTCGCGATTGCGCTGCCGCTGTTCGTGATGAACGTGTACGACCGCGTCGTGCCCAACCAGGCCGTCGAGACGCTGTGGGTGCTCGCGATCGGTGTCGTGATCGTGCTGATCGGCGACCTGATCCTGAGCACGATCCGCGGGCATTTCCTCGACCTCGCCGGCAACCGCGTCGATCTGCGCCTGTCCGCGTACATCATGGAACGCGTGCTCGGCCTGCGCATGGCCGACCGGCCGGTGTCGGCCGGCTCGTTCGCTGCCAACCTGCGCTCCTTCGAGCTAGTGCGCGATTTCATCACCTCGACGACGATCACCGCGCTGATCGACGTGCCCTTCGCGCTGCTGTTCCTGATCGCCATCGTCTGGATCGCCTGGCCGCTGGTGCTGGTGCCACTGCTGGGCATCATCGTCGTGTTGCTGTACGCGCGCACCGTGCAGAAGCCGCTGCGCGAGCTCACCGAGACGACCTACCGCGCCGGCGCGCTGCGCAACGCGACACTGGTGGAAAGCCTCGTCGGTCTGGAGACGGTCAAGGCGATCGGCGCCGAGAGCGTGATGCAGCGCAAGTGGGAGGAGAGCGCAGCGTTCCTGGCGCGCACCGCCACGCGCCTGCGGCTGCTGACGATGACCACGCAGAACGCGACGCGCTGGGCGCAGCAGCTGGTCAGCGTCGGCCTGATCGTGCTCGGCGTCTATTTGATCATCGACGCGAAACTGAGCATGGGCGGCCTGATCGCGGCCAACATCCTGGCCGGCCGCGCGCTGGCCGCGCTCGGCCAGGTGACCGGGCTGATGATGCAGTACCACAACGCCAGCACCGCGCTGACTTCGCTCGACCAGATCATGGGTCGCCCCGTCGAGCGGCCCGACAACGCGGGCTTCGTCAGCCGTCCGGCAATGCGCGGCGAGATTGAGTTCAAGGGTGTCAGCTTCGCCTACCCGGAGCAGGAGAGCGCGGCGCTGCGCGACGTCAGCTTCCGCATCCACGCCGGCGAGAAGGTGGCGATCCTCGGCCGCATCGGTTCCGGCAAATCGACGATCCATCGCCTGCTGCTGGGGCTGTACCAGCCCCAGCAGGGCGCCGTGCTGGTGGACGGTGTTGACCTGCGTCAGATCGATCCGGCCGAGCTGCGCCGTAGCATCGGCTACGCATCCCAGGAGGTCACCTTGTTCTACGGCACGCTGCGGGACAATCTGCGCATGGGCGTGCCGTTTGCCAGCGACGACGATCTGGTGCGTGCCGTGCGCGTCGCCGGCATCGCCGAGTTCGTCAATGCGCACCCGCGCGGTTTCGACATGCTTGTCGGCGAGCGCGGCGAGACGCTGTCCGGCGGCCAGCGTCAGGCGATCGGCCTGGCGCGTGCGGTGATCGGCGATCCGCCGATCCTGCTCCTCGACGAGCCGACCGGCTCGATGGACCACAGCACGGAACAGACCGTCAAGGAGCGTCTGGCCGAGTCCGTGCGCGACAAGACCGTGGTGATGATCACCCACCGCAACACGCTGCTCGACCTCGTCGATCGCCTGATCGTCATCGACGGCGGCAAGGTCGTCGCCGACGGGCCCAAGGACCGCGTCGTCGCCGCCCTGCGCAGCGGCCAGATCCAGAGGGCGGCATGAGCGCGCGACACGGTGTTTTGCGCGCAGCGCAAACGGGTGCGGGAGCGCGCTCGGCTCACGGCACGGACTGGCCAGTGTGCTTCAACAGCGGGGCGCATCCGTGAGCGCGCGACACGGTGTTTTGCGCGCAGCGCAAACGGGTGCGGGAGCGCGCTCGGCTCACGGCACGGACTGGCCAGTGCGCTTCAACAGCGGGGGCGCATCCGTGAGCGCGCGACACGGTGTTTTGCGCGCAGCGCAAACGGGTGCGGAAGCGCGCTCGGCTCACGGCACGGACTGGCCAGTGTGCTTCAACAGCGGGGGCGCATCCGTGAGCGCGCGACACGGTGTTTTGCGCGCAGCGCAAACGGGTGCGGAAGCGCGCTCGGTGATGCGGCGGTGCCGTCTTCCGACCCGCGCGAGGGTGGGCACATGACCAGCGTCCTGCAATCGTTGCCGGAGCGCGTCAGTGGCTGGATGCAGCGCTGGCTGCAGGACTGGGTGCCGCTGGCGCCGGAGGCGAACGCGGGCTGGGGTGCCGACGCCGACTGGGCGCGGTTGCAGCAGGAGCCGTTGCGTGCCCGTGCGCTGCTGCGCTGGTCGGGTCTGGTGCTGCTGGTGCTGATCGTCTGGGCCTCGGTCGCCAAGGTGGACGAGGTGGCCAAGGGCGAAGGCCGCGTCATCCCGTCGTCGCAGCTGCAGGTCGTGCAGTCGGTGGACGGCGGCGTGGTCGAGCAGATCCTGGTGCGCGAGGGCCAGCAGGTCAACGCCGGCGCGCTGCTGCTGCGCATCGACCCGACCCGCTTCGTCTCCAACCTGCGCGACAACCGCGGCCAGTACCTGGCGCTGCGCATCAAGGCGGCGCGCCTGATCGCGCTGACCGAGGACGCCGAGTTCCAGCCGCCGGCTGCAGAGGCCGCGGAGGTGCCCGACGTGGTCGCCCGCGAGCGCGCGCTGTTCGAGTCCAGCCGCGCCGAGCTGCAGGCCGGTGTGGCGATCGCCCGCGACCAGGTCGAGCAGAAACAGAAGGACATCGACGCGCTGCGTGCACGCTACACCCAGGCGTCGGAGAGCCTCGCGCTCGCCACCCAGGAGCTCAACGTCACGCGCCCGCTGATCGCCAGCGGTGCGGTGTCCGAGGTCGAGGTGCTGCGCCTCGAACGGCAGGTGTCCGCACTGACCGGCGAGCGTCAGCAGGCCCTGGCGCAGATGGAGCAGGCCAAGGCGGCGCTGACCGAGGCGACGCGCAAGGTCGATGAGATTGCACTGAACTTCCGCAACCGCTGGCGCAACGATCTGGCCGAGACCATGGCCAAGCTCAACAGCCTGTCCGAGACCGGCGCGGCGCTGGCCGACCGCGTCAGCAAGGCGGAGATCCGCTCGCCGGTGCGTGGCACGGTCAAGCGCCTGCTGGTCAATACGGTGGGCGGCGTCGTCCAGCCCGGCGAGCCGGTCGTGGAAGTCGTGCCGCTCGACGACGCGCTGCTGCTGGAGACCAAGATCCGGCCGCGCGACATCGCCTTCCTGCGCCCGCAGCAGCCGGCGATGGTCAAGTTCACGGCCTACGACTTCGCCATCTACGGCGGACTGGAGGCCGAAGTCGAGCAGATCGGCGCCGACACGGTCACCGACGACCACGGCAACGCCTTCTACATCGTGCGTGTGCGCACCCACAAGACTTCGCTGGGCGACGACCTGCCGATCATCCCCGGCATGGTCGCCGAGGTGGATATCGTCACCGGCGAGAAGACCGTGCTGTCGTACCTGCTCAAGCCGGTGCTGCGGGCCCATGCGAACGCGCTGAGGGAGCGATGAGCCGGCATATCGTCGTCCTGACCGATCGCATCGCCGGTCGCTGGCGCGAGGCCTTCGACGAGGTGGCCGTGGTCGGCGATCCCATCGCCGCACTGACGCGGACCGCCCGGGACAGCCTGTTCTGGGTGCTCGCCGCCGACCGGACGACGATCCGCTCGCTGCGCCGGGCCCGTCCCGACGTGCCGCTGGTGGCGATGAGCCTGCAGCCGGATGCGGCGGAGAGCATGGCGATGTTCGAGGCCGGCGCCAGCGGCTATTGCCACGCGCTGGCGGTGCCGGAGCTGCTGCGGCAGATCGACATGGTGGTCCGCCATGGCGGCCTGTGGGTCGGCCCCGATCTGATGGCGCGTGCGGCCGCCGCGACCGCACGCCTGCGCGCCGACGCGCCGGTGGCCGAGGACCGGCTGACCGAGCTCACGCCGCGCGAGCGCGAGGTGGCGCAGCAGGTCGCCGCCGGCGCCGCCAACAAGGAAATCGCCCGGAACCTCGACATCTCGCTGCGCACGGTCAAGGCGCACATGGGGGCGATCTTCGACAAGCTCGGCGTGCGCGACCGCCTGCAGCTGGTGCTGGCACTGCGTCAGGACGGCGCCTCGCACTGAACCGTCCGGTCCACGGACCCTGTACCACGGTCCAATACCCGGACGGGGTGCTTGCGGGTAGTTTGACGCTCGGCGCCCTGTCGCGCCCCTGATCGAGCGAGAACACGAATGGCCAGCGCAATCATCGGTACCGTCCTGTCCCTCAAGGGCGTCGTCGAAGTCCGGTCGGAAGACGGCAAGTCCACGCGGCTCCTCAACGTCGGCGACGAACTCCGCGAGGGCGAGATCGTCCTCACGCCTGCCGGTGGCCAGGTGGAAATCACGCTGCTCGACGGCAGTGTCCTGCCGATCGGTCCGGGGCAGCAGGTCGCCCTCACCGCCGAGATGTCGGCGGTCAACTACCCGGCCGCCGACGAGGCGCAGGTCGCCAGCGTGGACAATCTCGTGCAGGCGGTGCTGCAGGGCGGCGACATCAACCAGCTGTTCGAAGCCACCGCCGCCGGTGCCGGCGGCGCGCAGGGCGATGGCCACAGCTTCGTCCGCCTGCTGCGCATCGTCGAGGACGTGGCGCCGCCGCAGGGCAATACCGATGCCGGTCCGCTGGGTGGTGCCCCCGGCACCGAGGACCAGGTGCTGACCCTGGTGCCGAACCAGCCGCCGGTCGCGATTGACGACGACGGCATCCAGACCCCCGAGGACACGCCGATCACGATTCCGGTGCTGGGCAACGACTCCGACATCGACGGCGATCCGCTGGTCATCGTCGATGTCACGCAGCCCGAGCATGGCAGCGTCGTCGTCAATGCCGACGGCACCATCACCTACACGCCGAACCCGAACTACAACGGCTCCGACAGCTTCACCTACACGATCAGCGATGGCCGCGGCGGCACCGACACGGCGACCGTCACGGTCAACGTCGGCGCGGTCAACGATCCGCCCGACGCGGTCGACGACGCGGTGAGCACGCCGGAGGACACCGCGATCACGATCCCGGTGCTGGCCAACGACAGCGACATCGACGGCGATGCGCTGACGGTGACCGGCGTCACGCAGGGCGCCAACGGCAGCGTCGTCGTCAACGCCGACGGCACCATCACCTACACGCCGAACCCGAACTTCAACGGGTCCGACAGCTTCACCTACACGATCAGCGACGGCCACGGCGGCACCGACACGGCGACCGTCACGGTCAACGTCGGCGCGGTCAACGACGCCCCGGTCGGCACCGGCCTGCCGGATCTGACCAACTTCGACGCGGACGTGGTGAGCGGCGTGAGCGTCGCAGGCGCGTTCAGCGACGCGGACGGCAATGCGCTGACCTACAGCGCCACCGGCCTGCCCCCGGGACTGTCGATCGACCCGAACACCGGCGTGATCAGCGGCACGATCGACCACTCGGCGTCGGACCAGACCGACGACGACAACAACACGCAGGTGTACAACGTCGCGGTGACGGCGAGCGACGGTACGGCGTCGGCGACGGTGAACTTCGCCTGGACCGTGAACAACACGATTCCGGAATTCCTGTCCGGCGGCGACACGGCGGCGACGCCGCCGAACGCCGATGCCTACAACTTCGGCGCCAGCCAGGGTGCCGCGGCCGGCACCGTGCTGGGCACGGTGACCGCGGTCGATGCCGACCACGACACGCTGACCTACAGCATCGTCGGCGGCAATGACAGCGGTTTGTTTGCGATCAACCCCGTGACCGGCGCGATCACCCTGACCCAGGCGGTCAGCCAGTCCAATCTCGGTGCCTACAGCCTGCAGGTGCAGGTCAGCGACGACGAAGGCGGCACCGATGTCGCTGTCGTCAACATCTCGCTGAACAACGTCAACGACCCGCCCGATGCGGTCAACGACGCGGTCAGCACGCCGGAGGACACCGCGGTCACGATCCCGGTGCTGGCCAACGACACCGACCCGGATGGCGATGCGCTGACGATCACCGGCTTCACGCAGGGCGCGCACGGCACGGTGAGCGCGGGCCCGGGCGGCACGCTGATCTACACGCCGAACCCGAACTACAACGGATCCGACAGCTTCACCTACACGATCAGCGACGGTCACGGTGGCACGGATACGGCGACCGTCATGGTCAACGTCACGCCGGTCAACGACCCGCCGGTCGCGGTGGACGACAGCTACAGCACCAACGAAGACGCGGCGCTGGTGATCAGCGCGGCGTCGATGCTGTCGAACGACTCCGACATCGACGGTGACAGCCTGGTGATCACCGGCTTCACGCAGCCGAGCCACGGCACGCTGGTGGACAACGGCGACGGCACCTTCACGTACACGCCCAACGCCGACTACAACGGGTCGGACAGCTTCACCTACACGGTGTCGGACGGCCACGGCGGCACCGACACGGCGACGGTGCACCTGACCGTCAACCCGGTCAACGACCCGCCGGTCGCGGTGGACGACAGCTACAGCACCAACGAAGACGCGGCGCTGGTGATCAGCGCGGCGTCGATGCTGTCGAACGACTCCGACATCGACGGTGACAGCCTGGTGATCACCGGCTTCACGCAGCCGAGCCACGGCACGCTGGTGGACAACGGCGACGGCACTTTCACGTACACGCCCAATGCCGACTACAACGGCACGGACAGCTTCACCTACACGGTGTCGGACGGCCACGGCGGCACCGACACGGCGACGGTGCACCTGACCGTCAACCCCGACAACGATCCGCCGGTCGTCGGCAGCGCGTCGGCCAGCGTGTCCGAGGAAGGTCTGCCGGGCGGCATTGCCGACACGAGCGGCTCGCCGGACACGACCAACAGCGCAAGCGTGAGCGGCACGGTCAGCATCGACAATACCGACGGCCCGGCGGCGACGGTCAGTCTCACGGCTCCGCTGACGCCACTGACCTCGAACGGCGTGGCCATCACTTGGTCAGGAGCCGGCACGGTGGCGAGTCCGCTGGTCGGCATGGCCGGCAGCCTCGTCATCGCGACGGTCACGATCAACGACGCCGGCGCCTACAACTTCACGCTGTCCGGCCCGATCGACCATCCGACGGCCGGCAGCGAGGATGCGCTGACGCTGAATTTCGGCGTCGTCGCTAACGACGGCACGCAGTCGGCCACGGGCACGCTATCGATTTCGGTCGAAGACGATGCGCCGACGTTGACAATGACCGATGGGGCCCTGTCCCTTGTCAATGCCGCGAACGCTTCGGATAGCGGTACGTTCGCTTACGCCCCGGGGGCAGATGGACATGGCAGTTTCACTCTCACGGGGCCGACGCTGACGGGCGTGAGCTACAGCACTTCGCACGATGTCAATGGCAACGCTACGCTCACGGCCATCGCCACCGAGAGTGGTCAGGAAGTATTCAATGTCGTCGCGCGGCCTGACGGCACCTACACGTTCACGCTCGTAACGCCGACCGCGGGCTACAGCGAAACCGTCTCACTTCTCAACCTGCCGGCCGGTGGACCGAGCTTCAGGGAAACGGCGGATGGCCGCGTCGAGTTTTCGTCCCCCGGTGGAATCAATTCATCGACGCAGGGTTTTGGCGTCGCCAACCAGTTTGTCGGGAATGGCGAAAGCTTCACGATGCAATTCTTCCGGACGGGCACCGCCGGGGATCAGGATCCGCATACCGTGGATCCCAGCACCATCGACTATGTCAGCTCTGTCACGTTGATCAACAACAGCATCAATGGGTCGCTGGTCATTCAATGGACCGCGACCAACACGGTGACCGGAGAATCCTACACGTCGTCGTCGCCGATCACGGTTTCCGGTACTCAGACAACGATCACGCCTTGGGCCGACTCCGCAGTTCCGGACGGTTTCGTCTTCAATGAGCTGACGATCACGGGCGTCGGCGGCAGCGGTCAGGGCGTTCGCTTCGCTGCGGCGACGATCGAGCGTCCAGTCCTGCCGCCGGATCAGGATCTCGCGTTCAGCATCTCCGCAACAGACCGTGACGGTGATCCGACCGGCACCAGCGGCTTCAACGTGCACATCGACAGCAGCGCAACGGTTACGTCGAAGATGATGACCACGGAAAGCGTGGGCAACGAGATCCACAGCACGCCGGGCAACGACACGCTGATCGGCAGCGACGGCCCCGACGTCTTCGTCTGGCATCTGGCCGACCGCGGTACGCCGGGCGCGCCGGCGGTGGACACGGTGCAGCACTTCGATCCGGCGCCGTTGTCGGCGGGCGGCGATGCGCTCGACCTGCGCGACCTGCTGCAGCACGAGGACAGCGGCAGCCTGTCGCACTACCTGCACTTCGAGTCCTCGGCGGGCGGCACGGTGGTGCAGATCAGCAGCACCGGCGCGTTCGCCGGCGGTTACGATCCGGCGCATGTGGATCAGCGCATCGAGCTGGCGGGCGTGGACCTGACCTCGATCGGCAACGATCACCAGATCATCCAGAGCCTGCTCAACAACGGCAAGCTGATCACCGATTGAGCGCAATCCGCGGCTGCGGGATGTACCGTTCAGGGCATCCCGCAGCTGCTTCGTCTTGAACGCCGGACCGATCGGTGCAAGGATCGGGCGCGATGGATACTCCCGAAGACGACGGCGACACCGTTTACGTCCGCCGCGACGAGCGCGGCGCGATCGTGTCGGTCAGCCGTGTCGCGCTGCCCGGTCACGACGAACGTCGTTCGAGGCAGCACCCGGACGTCGCCGCGTTCGTGCATACCCTCGATCCCGCCGCGCCTTCTCTGGCAGCCTCCGACCTCGCGCTGATCCGCGTCATCGAGGACCTGGTGGACGTGTTGATCGAGAAAGAGGTGCTGCGCCTGACCGACCTGCCGGAAAGCGCGCAGGCGAAGCTGCTCAGCCGCCAGCGCATGCGCCATTCGCTGCGTAGCCTGTCGTTGCTCGGCGGCGACGACGAAACCCTGTAGCCGCGCTCAAGCTTCGGCCTGCACCGCTGGACCGGTGACGCCGTCGATCCCCAGTTCGGTGAGGGTCTCGACCGTGTCCGCGTCGCGCACGCCCGCGGCGATCGTCAGCAGGCCGATCGTATGCGCGACCGTGCACAGACCGCGCAGGAAGACCTGGTGGCCGGCATGGTGTTCCGCGCCCTGGATGATGGAACCATCGATCTTCAGGTAGTCGAGGCCCAGGTCGTTGAGTTCGCCGATGCGCGCGAACTGCGGACCTGCATGCTTGAGCCCGATCTTGCAGCCGAGCGGCTTGAGCGTCAGGCACAGCCGGCGGAACTCGTGCAGATGCTGCAGCGCCCCGTACTCCGGCACTTCGATCCAGAGCAGCCGCGCGTCGTCCGGCACCGCGCGCAACCGTTGCGCCACGCGCTCGAGAAAGGCGAGATCGCACACCGCTTCCGGTGACACGTTGACGCTGATCGCGATGCGCTCGGTCGCGATCGTCCGCAGCGCGGTTTCGACGACCAGCTCATCGAGCCGGGGCATCAATCCGAGACGTGCGGCCCAGGCGATGAAGCGCGCCGCCGGCTGCCAGGCATCGCCGATGCGCACGCGCACCGGCGCCTCGTAGTGCAGCAGCGCGCCGGCGGTGCCGCGGACCGGATAGCGGCCCAGCTGCACGTCCTGGTGCTGCAGCGCGTGTTCCAGCGTGCCGCGCCACGACGCGAGGTCCGTCGGTCCCGCGTCCAGGCCGGCGCTCTCCAGCGTGGCTACGACCTGTTCGCCGGACTGTTCGGACTGGGCCAGCGCACTGTCCGCCCGCATCATCACCGCGGCGCGTGCCTCGCCGCGGCGATAGAGCGTGCACCCGGTCGGCAGGTGGGGCGCCTCGCTGCCGTCGGGGCGGTCGAGCGCCAGCCGTGCCTCGCCGGCGAGCCGGTCGGCGACCGCCACGGCATCGGTCTCGCCCGGCGCGATCACCGCGAAGTCCGCGCCGTTGAGACGGGCCAGCACCCAGGGTTCGCGGTGGTTCGCCGCCGCCGCAGTCAGCTTGTCGCCCACGCGGCGCAGCATCTGGTCCACCGCCTGGCGTCCGAGGCTGCGATTGAACTCGGCCAGGCCGGCGACGCGCAGGATCACGATCGCGCCGGACGAACCACCGTCCTCGCTGTGCAGCGCGCTGTCCAGTGCCGCGACGAAGGTCTCGCGGTTGAGCAGGCTCGTCACCGGGTCGATCTGCGCCTGGCGGCGCACCTGCTCGACGCGCTGCGCCTCCTCCTCGACCATCTGCCGCACGCGGCCGGACAGCGTGTTCATCGCCCGCACCAGGCGCTTGAACTCCTCGGTGCGCGGCTCGCGGGTGGTGATGAAGCGGCGTTCGCCGATTGCCTCGGCCTGACCGACGACCGCCTGCATCGGACTCAGGATCCAGCGCAGCAACGCCGTGCCGACGATGCCGGTGGCCACCGCGGTCAGGATGAACCAGCCGAGCAGCTCCAGCGTGCCGCGCCACAGGCCGGCATAGGCGTACTGGTCGTGACTTTCGACGGTCAGTGTGCCGTACTGCTTCCAGCCGTCCTGGACCTGGGCGATGCCCGGCGCGACGTGCAGCGGTACGGCGGCGACGAACGCGGCCGGAACGCCTTCGATCGGGTTGTCGCTGCGCCGCTCGATGATGACCTGTCCGTCCGGGTCGGTCAGGCGGATCAGGCGGTAGTGCCCGGCGTCGAACTGTGCCGACAGCAGCAGCTCGATCGTCACCGGGTCCTTGTCCATCTGCGACATGGTCAGCGCCAGGGTCGTGGCGTTGTCCACGTTCTTGAGGAACAGCTGCTGCTGGAAGTAGTTCCGTGCAGCAGCCGTGCTGATGGCGAAGGTGCCGCCGAAGGCCAGCAGCATCAGGAAGGTGATGGCCAGCCAGAGTTCGCGGATCAGGGACATGACGATTCTCCTGCAGACCACGTGCGTCCACGTTTGATGTTCATCGGAAACCCTCGTCGGCGAGGCGTGCGAGCAGGTCGCGCCAGCGCGACAGCCGCGCGGTCGGATCGCTGCCGGCCTTCTGGCCGCCGGCCCACAGGCCCTGGCCGTTGAAGCTGAACACCGGCGTCAGCTCGGGGCGCGCCGATGCGGGCTGGATGCGGCCGGTCAGGTTGTCGAGGATCACCGGTTCGCCGTTCGGATCCTCGTAGTAGCCGAGCACCATGTGTGCCTGCGTGGCCGCGCCGCCGAAGGCGCGCAGGTTGGCGCGCACATAGATCAGACGCAGTCTCGACTGCGGCACGCCCAGTTCCAGCAGGCTCACGTACTTGGCGATGGCGAAGTCCTCGCAGTCCCCGCGGCCCCGTGCCAGCATCTCCAGCGGCGTCGCCCAGTAGTCGTCCTGGCCCCACACGGCGATGTCGTCCTCGAAGCGTGTGCGGACGTTCCAGAACTCGTTGACCCGTCCGAGCTGCACCGGTACCGGCTCCCCGCGCGCCATGTCGATCATGCGCTGCCAGTCGGTGACGGCGTTCAGCGCGACGGCACCGTAGCGCTTCTGCGCGACATCGCGCAGGCGTGCCCAGTCGTGACCCGCCGGCACCGCCGCGGCCAGGATGAGGGCCAGCAGTGCTGCGATCAGCGCGCTGACGTGCAGGGAGCGACCGCCCGCCCGCCGGGTGCGCGTCACGCCTGCCATCGAGTCGCGTTGAGTTCGCATTGCACCTGCCGCGAGCGGCTGCACACAGCGTGCGCGCGTCGCCGCTCAAAGGCTGTAGATTAAACATCTCCAAGGCTTGCCGGCCGACGGTACATGCTCTACCTTGGTTTTCGGTTGCATCCGCGACCGCCGTTGCGAAACCGGGGAGCAGCGGCGCGGTTTGAGTGACAAGAAGAATGTGACACCGGGGGAGCATCCGTTTCCTTCAGGAGTGCCAGGTGTACAGAATGCTCAAGAACAAGCGCGTCGTGACCGCCCTCGCCCTCGCCATGTTTGGTGGGTGCGGGGCCGCAGCGGCCGCGCCGGCGACGACGGCCGCCGCCGCCGCACAGGAAGCCCTCGCGACCAATCCGTCCGTCGCCGCCGCATGGCATGCGCTGCTCGCCTCGGAAAAGGAGCAGGACGTCGCGCGCGGCGGCTACTACCCGAATGTCGATCTCGGCGGATCGGCGGGCTTCGAGCGCCACGACATCCGCCGGCTCGACCAGAAGACTGACTACAAGCTCTCCGGCGTCAACCTGACCATCACCCAGCTGCTCTACGACGGCTGGGGCACCAGCAGCGAGGTGGCGCGCGTCGGTCGCGTCAAGCGCACGCGCTACTTCGAATTCCTGGACGCCGCGGAGAACGCGACGCTGGAGGCGATCCGCGCCTACGAGGACGTGCGCCGCTACCGCGAACTGGTGGCGCGTTCCGAGGACAACGTCCAGTACCACCGCGACGTGCTGGCGCGCATCAAGGAAAAAGTGCGCGTCGGCGTCGGCCGTTCGGTGGATCTCGATCAGGCCAAAGGCCGTCTGGCGCTGGCCGAGTCGAACCTGCTCACGCAGAAGAGCAACCTGCACGACGTCAGCTCGCGCTACCAGCGCGTCGTCGGCCAATGGCCGGCGCCGGTGCTCGCGCCGTCCGAGCATGGCGGCAAGAAACTGCCGGCGCGCCTCAACGAGGCGCTCGACATCGCCTATGCGGAGAGTCCGATCCTCGCCGCCTCGGTCGAGAACATCCGTGCCGCGGAAGAACAGGTCAACACCCGTCGCAGCCGCTATCACCCGCGCCTGGACCTGCGCCTGCGCGGCGAGTACGGCGACGACATCGACCGCATCCTCGGTCAATCCAGCGACGCGGTCGCTGAGGTGGTGCTGAACTACAACCTGTTCAACGGCGGTTCCGACGCCGCGGCCGTGGCCCAGACCAAGGAACTGGTGCTGGTGGCGCGCAATCTGCGCGACGAGACCTGCCGCGACGTGCGCCAGACCCTGCGCATCGCGTACAACGACTGGGTACGCATCGGCGAGCAGCTCACCTACCTGAAGGCGCACCAGGACGCGACGGAGAAAGCGCGCGCCGCCTATCTCGACCAGTTCCTGATCGGCCAGCGCACGCTGCTGGATCTGTTGGATACCGAGAATGAGTACTTCGACGCCCGCCGCGCCTACGTCAACGGCAGCTACGACTACTCGATCGCCACCGCGCGCGTGTTCGCAGCGATGGGGCGCCTGCGTCAGGCCATCGGCGTCAGTCGCGCCAACACGCCGACGCTGGCAGCGATGGGCGGCAAGGCGAGGGACGATGGGCCGACCTGCCCGGGTTTCGGCCAGGAACAGGAACCGCCCAAGACCGTCGCGGCGGTGGTCGCGGAGCCGGTGGACAGCGACGGCGACGGCGTGCTCGACATCAACGACCTCTGCCCGGACACGCCCCGGGGCGCGAAGGTCGACGGTGCCGGCTGCGCGAAGAAGGAAGAAGTCGTGCTCGTCGGCGTCAACTTCGCATTCAACTCCACCGAGCTGACCGAGAGTTCCAAGGGCATCCTCGATCGTTCCGCACGCATCCTGCGCGACAACCCGACCGTGCGCGTCGAAGTGGCGGGCCATACCGACTCGATCGGCTCGGCGCAGTACAACCAGGCGCTGTCGCAGGGGCGTGCCGCGTCGGTGGTGCGCTACCTCGTCGAGCAGGGTGTCAAGAGCACGCAGCTCGAAGCGCGGGGTTATGGTCTGACGCAGCCCAAGACCAGCAACGACACCGCGGAAGGCCGGGCGATCAACCGGCGCGTCGAGTTCCGCGTCCTCGACAACTGATGCCCGTAGGCGCGGGCAGCCGGCTCACTGGCTGCCCGCACCGGGCAGGTCGGTGTCGCGCATCAGGCTTTCCTGGACGACGCTGGCCACCAATCGTCCCGAACGGTCGAAGATCTGCCCGCGCGACAGTCCGCGCGCACCCTGCGCCGTCGGCGAATCCATCGAATACAGCAGCCAGTCATCGACGCGCACGTCGCGGTGAAACCACAGCGCGTGGTCGATGCTGGCGACGACCATGTTGTCGGCGAACCATGAACGTGCGTGCGGGCGCAGCGCGGTGGACAGCAGGTTGAAGTCGGACGCGTAGGCCAGCACGCAGCGATGCAGCATCGCGTCGTCCGGCAGCTTGCCCGCCGCGCGGAACCAGATGTGCTGCTGTGCCGGCCGCACGTCCGGCTTGAGCGGGTTCCAAGGCGACACCGGCTTGAACTCGATCGCCAGCTCGCGCGTCAGCGCGTGGAACACGCGGTCGGAGACGTCGGGAACGGAGTGCAGCCAGGCGTCATTGAGATCGCGCGAGCTCTCCAGCCGGTCCGGCAGCGGCACATCGGGCATCGTGGCCTGATGCTCCAGGCCGGCTTCGGTGCGCTGGAACGAGACGATCATGGTCAGGATCGGATGGCCGCTCTGGATCGCCTGTACGCGTCGCGTCGTGAACGTGCGGCCATCGCGCACGCGATCGACCTCATAGACGATCGGCAGCGTCATGTCGCCGGGGCGCAGGAAGTACGCGTGCAGCGAATGCGGCGGATCGCCGTCGGTCGTGCGGCCGGCGGCCACCAGTGCCTGGCCGATGACCTGGCCGCCGAACACGCTCTTGCCGCCCAGATCGCGCGATTGCCCGCGAAACAGATTGACCTCCAGTGTCTCGAGGTCGAGCAGATTGACCAGATCCTGCAGAATGCGATTCATGAAGCGATGCTACACAACCCGCACATGAACTGCCGCAGCGGCTGCGCGGCCTGCTGCACCGCGCCGTCGATCTCGTCGCCGATCCCCGGCATGCCGGACGGCAAGCCGGCCGGCGTGCCGTGTGTGCAACTCGACGAGCGGCTGCGCTGCCGGCTGTTCGGCGACCCGCGCCGGCCCGCGGTGTGCGCCCGCCTGCGCCCGAATGCAGAGATGTGCGGGGAGACCCGCGAGCAGGCCATCGCGTTCCTGACGCAGCTCGAAACACTCACGCAGGCTGTGTAGGCGCGGCCGCGCTGCGCCTACAGCCGCCCTTTCCAGCTGTCCTGCACCTGTTCCGCCACCGCCTTGCCGCCACGCAGCTGCCGCGTTTTCCAGGTCAGGCGCACGCCAACGTCCGGCCGCGTGTCGCAGCTCAGCGTCAGGTCGAGCACATCACCGGCGTCGAGATCCACTGGCCGGAGCAGCGGCAGGTAGATCTGCTCCCAGTGCGTCGGCGGTTCGAACGGTGAAGTGGACAGGACGATGCCGGGCACCAGCTCCGCCGCCCACCACAGTGCGAAGCCGGCGATGTGCCGCTGCGGCAGCGCGTCCGCGCGCCATTGCAGGGACTTCTGCCTGCGGCTGGACGGTGCGGCAGCCTGAGGGCGCAGGTCGAGATCGTCCCAGCACTGCGCGCAGTCTGCGCTGCCGTGCAGGTCCGCGGCCAGCACCGTCTTCACATACATGTTGTTCAGACTGATGGTCCGTGCCGGTTCCAGGTCGAGCCCGTAGCCGACGGCGGGCCAGATGTCGATGTCGCGCTGAAGACGGTCGGCAAACACCGGCGCGGCGAACTGGCGCAGCCGCGCGGGCAGGATCACGCCGTCTGGTCCGAGAAAGCGCCGCGCGTCGATCGCGGTTTCGAGCAGGCCCTCTTCGAGCGCGAAATTGCCGAGGGTCTCGGTGACCGCCACATTGACGCTCAGCCGACGCCGCACCTCCATCGAGTGAGCCTTGATGAAACCGAGCCCGTCGATCCGGTTGCGGCACGCGAGCTGCTCGGCGAGTTCCAGCGTATCGGCGTATTCGATCAGCGTGCAGTGTTTCGCGCCGAGCCGGCGCGCGAGGAAACTCAGAAAGCCCGTACCTGCACCGATGTCGAGCACGGTCGTCACGCCCGGCTGGATCACCGATTTCAGGGCGTCATGAAATGCGGCATTGCGGCGCGCATCGCCGAGCAGCTTGCGGTGGAGTTCGATCTCGCTCATCTGTCTATTGTCCCCTCTCCTGTGGCTTGCGCGCAGGGGTGAGGGCAGGGCATCGCCTCGGTTAGAATCGCCGCCGCGCCGGCTTAGCTCAGTTGGTAGAGCACCTGATTTGTAATCAGGGGGTCGCGGGTTCGATCCCTGCAGCCGGCACCAATTTAATCAAGGCCTTGCGATTCGTTTTCCGCGACCTCCGCAGCCTCGCCTAGAAATATTCTAGGCGGCGTGGCCCATGTGCCTAGAAAATCAGATCGGCCTGACCTTTTTGGGGCCGAGCCGGTAGTGCTTGTCGAGCACCCGCTGGTCCGTGTGGCCGAGGTGCAGGCCGGTCTCGTGATCCGTCGCCGACTGGGCGCGGATGCTCTTGAGCATGAAGCGCCGGCCGCCGGCGTCGACGACGGCGAGCTGCAAGCGCTTCCACTCGCGCTTGAAATGCGCCTCGGACACCGGCGTGCCGTGGCTGGTCGGTATCAGCCAGCGATCCGTGGTCGGCACACGGCGCACCGATAGCGCGTAGTCATGCGCGACGTGCAGGTTGCGCGTCCACTCCATGAGCAGCTCGGTGCCAACAGCCAGCGGGCGCGGCGACTATCGCGATGGCGGTTACGGCAACAAGATGACCGGCTGGCGATTCCTCACCTTCACCAGGCGCTACCTCACCGAGCTGCTGCCGAAGGTGCTCAGCGAGGCGGGCGATGACCTGGTGTTGACGTTCGACGCTGCGTGGCGGGACGCGCGCGGTCGGCTGCGGGGGAATCAATGAGCGGCTGCGTCGCAATCAGGGCCGGATGCACAGGTGCGCCTGGGGGCAGTCGCCTGGCGATCGCGCGCGGCCATAGAGACCCGATCCATCGGGCCAGCCTGAGTGACATCGGCGGCCGGTATTTGCCCATGAGCGGAGTCTACCATGGCCGTTGAACAGCGCGATGTGAAGATCAACATCGACCACGTCGTCGGCGGTCTGGACAATATCCAGAAGTCGATCGACGAACAGCGCAAGCTCGGCGCAGAGACAGGCGAACTGCAACAAGAGTTCGACCGGCTCAAGCAGGCGCTCGAACAGATCGACCTGCAGCAGGCGCTGGTCAGCGACTTGCAGGCCGCTGAGCGCGCCATGGCGGCGGCGCAGGCCAAGGCCAGCGAGTACGCGGCGTCGCAGGAAGCACTGCGCGCTGCGGTGGAATCCGCTGGGCAGGCGCAGGCTCAGACAGCGACCGCCTACGAAGCCGCCACCGGCGAGGTGCAGCGACTCGATCTCAAGCTGCAGGAGCACAAGGCCACGGTCGCCCAGCTCGCCGCCGAGCAAGAGACGAACAAG
This sequence comes from Fontimonas sp. SYSU GA230001, assembly GCF_040066175.1. NCBI lineage: Bacteria > Pseudomonadati > Pseudomonadota > Gammaproteobacteria > Nevskiales > Nevskiaceae > Fontimonas > Fontimonas sp. SYSU GA230001. The sequence goes on along the minus strand of NZ_JBEAAM010000033.1, from coordinate 364 downwards.
ACCGCGCTGCAAGAGGCCAAGCGCAAGTACGGCGAGAACAGCGAGGAAGTACAGAAGCTCACCGCGCGCGACCGCGAGCTCGCCGAGGCGATCAAGGAAGAGAAGGCTGCGCAGGCGCAAACCAATGTGGAGCGCACGCAGGCCAAGCAAGTCGCGGCAGAACTCAAGGATGAGCTGACAGACAACAATCGCGCCCTGCGCGATGCTGAGAAGGCGCTCGGCGACAACACGCTGCCATTGAATCGCGGGACCAGCCTAAAAAAGTGGCTCTGTTGAAAAACGAGTGGGTTACCGGGCATGAGGGTTGACCGCGCCGAAGTCGAGTTTGCCGGCGATCAGGAAGATGACGGTTCTGGTCGTGTCG
>NZ_JBEAAM010000032.1:0-38446 GCF_040066175.1 Fontimonas sp. SYSU GA230001 | reverse complement strand
AGGGCCACGGTCGCCCTCCTGCATCCTGCTGGTGCTTCGACAACACCAACTTAGCAGCGGCGACCGTGTGCCCGCTCTCCCGCAGATGGGAGAAGAACCGTTTTTTTGTGTCCCCCGCCCTGCGCTGCTGGGTGGCGTCCACAGATGTTAGGATTGCAGCGCCGTGGCCGTCGGGCCCGGCAAGCGCCCCGATCGAACCACGCCCCAGGGATTTTCATCGCCGATCTCGCGGAACCGACAGCCTCATGAGCGAAACGACGATCGATCCCAGCCTTTTCGCCACGCTCATCCCGTTGAACGCGCTGCGGCTGGAGAGCCAGCGCGATCTGGCACGCAAGAGCAGCGTCGGCACTGCGCGCAAGGGAGAGATCCTGTTCAGGATCGGCGACACCGCGACCCGGGCCCTCTATGTCCTTTCCGGCGACGTCGAGCTGCTGGATGCACAGGGCAAGTCCGTCTCCCGGATCCGCGCCGGCGAGCCGGCGTCGTTCCACCGGATCGCCCATCAGTCGCCACGCAAGGTGCAGGCCGTCTGCGCCAGCGAGGTGAAGTATCTGGCGGTCGATGCCGGACTCCTGGATGTGATGCTGACCTGGGACCAGACCGGATCCTTCGAGGTCGGTGAGCTCAACGACAGCACCGAATCCAGCGACGACTGGATGACCAAGCTGCTGCAGATGCGCACGTTCCAGCTGGTGCCTCCGTCGAATCTGCAGGCGATGTTCATGCGCATGCAGGAGCTGACGGTCGATCCGGGCGCGGTGATCGTCAAGCAAGGCGACGACGGTGACTATTTCTACGTGATCATGTCCGGCCGTTGCCTGGTCACGCGTGAACAGCCGAACCAGAAAGCCGTGCGGCTGGCTGAGCTCGAGGTGGGGGCCTGCTTCGGCGAGGAGGCGCTGATTTCCGATTCCAAGCGCAACGCGACGGTCACGGCGCTGACACGCTGCAAGCTGATGCGTCTGAGCAAGGAGGACTTCCAGCGCCTGCTCAACGACCCGTTGTCGCGGCGCATCGACTATGCCCAGGCGCGCGCGATGGTGGATGCCGGGCGCGCGCGCTGGCTGGACGTGCGCCTGCCCAGCGAGTTCCAGACGGGTGCATTACCGGGCGCCGTCAATCTCCCGCTCTACATGATGCGGATGAAGCTCGCCCAGCTGGATCCGAACGTCACCTGGATCGCCTGCTGCGATACCGGCCGGCGCAGCTCGGTCGCGGTCTTCGTGCTGACCCAGAAGGGCTACGACGCGTACGTGCTCGACGGCGGAATCCCCGCCGCCGGCTGAGCATGCCGGGCTACATCGTGTGGGTCGGCCGATCCGCGCCGACGGCACCCGCGAGCAGCGCCTCGATCTTCTTCTGCGTGGCTCCGGCGTCCTGCGCACTGAACTGTACGCCGATGCCCTGAAGCCGCTTGTTCTGCGCGCCCTTGGGGGTGAGCCACACGACCTTACCGGCGACCGGAATGCGTTCCGGGCTTTCCATCAGCGTGAGCAGGATGAACACCTCGTCGCCGAGCTTGTAGTCCTTGCTCGTGGGAATGAACAGGCCGCCGTTCCTGATGAACGGCATGTAGGCGACATACAGCGCGGCCTTGTCCTTGATGTTCAGCGTCAGGATGCCCGGCTGTGCGCCGCCGGCGCGCGGAGGAGTGCTCATGTCGCGATCTTCTTGGCAGGGTCGATCCGCCGCAGACTGTAACTGATTTGCACCTCAGCGCGGGCCCAGCAGCGCGGGACCCAGGCGCAGCCAGAGCACGAACAGGGATTCGAGCAGCAGCTGCGGTTGCGCATTGCCGCCGACCAGGCGGTTGGCCTCGACGACTTCGGCGAGCAGCTGAGTCCACGCGCGGATGACCGCTCGATCCGTGACCGGCGCCAGCGCCGTCGCACGGAACTGGGCGTGCAGCCAGGCCCAGGCCCACTGTAGATGCGCGGTGACGGCATCGCGCTCGATGGTCGCCGCGGCGGACACGGGGTCCTTGTGTCGCCGGCCGACGGCAGTCCACAGTTCGGCCCACTCGCGTTGCCGGGCCAGCGTATCGCCCTGCCCCAGCTCCAGCGCGCGCAGGGGCGCGCCGTGCGCAGCCTCCAGGGCCTGGGCGGCGTCGCGCGCGCCCTGCTCCGTCAGCCAGGCCGCCGCCGCCGCCGTTGGCGGCACCGGGAAGCGGATGCGCTGGCAGCGGCTGCGCAACGTCGCCGGCAGCACCTGCGGCTGCGCGCTGATCAGCACCAGATGGGTCGCGGGCGGTGGCTCCTCGATGGTCTTGAGCAGGGCATTGACGCTGTTCATGTTGAGCGCGTCCGCGGGCTCGACGATGGCGGCGCGCGTCCCGCCGTAATGCGAGGCCAGCGCCAGCCGGTCGATGAGCTTGCGCGCGCCGTCGATGGCGATGTCCCGCCGCTTCTTGTCCGGCTGTGGTTCCCAGTGCACCAGCCCCTGCTCGTGCTGGCCGCTGGCGGTGAGGGCCAGGCCCAGAAGACCGTCCAGGCCGAGCAAGCTGGCATCGGGATGCGCTCCGACGGCCAGTTGCGAGCAGCTGCGGCAGCCGCCGCAGGCATAGCCACTGCGCCGTTCGCACAGCAGGAACGCGACCAGCGCGCGCGCGAACCAGCGCTTGCCGACGCCCTCGGGCCCGCTCAGCAACAGCGCGTGCGACAAGCGTGACTGCAGAAACTGCGCGCTCAGCTCGATCCACAGGTCCTGCTGCCACGGCAGCGGCCGCCACAGGACTGCGTTCGCGCTCACAGCCGCTGCTCCAGCACGGCAACGATGCCGGCGAACACGCTGTCGGGATTGCCGCTGGCGTCGATGACGGCGCAGCGCTGCGGGTCCGCCGCGGCGCGCGCGAGGAAGCACTCGCGCACGCGGCGCATGAACGCCAGCGTCTCGTCCTCGAAGCGGTTGGCTTCGCCGCGTTGGCGCGCACGCGCGAGCCCCAGTTCCGGCGGAAGATCGAGCACCAGCGTCAGGTGCGGGCGCAGCGCCGGGAGCACCAGTGCCTCCAGCGCCTGCACATGCCGCAGCTCGATACCCTGCCCTGCGCCCTGATAGGCATAGCTCGAATCGATGAAGCGATCGCAGACGACGTCCACCCCGGCGGCCAGCCGCGGCTGGATCAGGCCGCGAACGTGTGCGGCGCGAGCCGCGAACATCAGCAGCAATTCGGTCGGCGGATCGATGCCTTCCGTCCAGCGACGCAGCACCAGCGCGCGGATCGCCTCGGCCAGTTCCGTGCCGCCGGGTTCGCGCGTCAGCTCGACGACCCGGCCGCGGGCGCGCAGCCACGCGCAGACGCGCTGCGCCTGCGTGGACTTGCCGGCACCTTCCCCGCCCTCCAGTGTGATCAGACGTCCGTGCATGACCGTTCACCTGCCCTTGAGCTGATAGCGTCGCACCGCCGCCTGGTGCTGATCCAGCGTCGCGGAGAACTCGTGGGTGCCGTCGCCGCGCGAAACGAAGAACAGCTCATCACCCGGTGCCGGGTGCAGGGCGGCGCGAATCGAGGCGCGGCCCGGCAGGCAGATCGGTGACGGCGGCAGTCCGGCGCGGGTATAGGTGTTGTACTCGGTGTCCGTTTCCAGGTCGCGGCGCCGCAGATTGCCGTCGAACGTGGACCCCAGGCCGTAGATCACCGTCGGATCGGTCTGCAGGCGCATGCCCAGCAGCAGGCGCCGGACGAACACGCCGGCGATGCGCGGACGTTCTTCTGCGGCGCCCGTCTCCTTCTCGATGATCGAGGCCATCACCAGCGCCTCGGCCGGGCTGGCGTACGGCAAGCCCTCGGCGCGGCTGTCCCATTCCAGCGCCAGGACCTGATCCATGGTGTCGGCGGCGCGCCGCAGAAACGCCTGGTCCGTCGTGCCGCCCGCGAAGCGATAGGTGTCCGGAAAGAGCCTGCCCTCCGGATGTTGATGATCGCGTCCGATCGCCCGCATGACCGCTGCCGGGTCGGCATCGGCGAGGGTCTGCCGCAGTTGCGGGTGGCTGCGCACCGCGTCGAGTGCGTCACGGAACGTCCAGCCCTCGATGATCCGCAGCTCGTACAGGACGCTGCGGCCGGCGACGATCATGTCGAGGACCTGCACCGCACTCATGCCCGGCACGACGCGGTAGTCTCCCGCCTGCAGCTTGCGCTCGATGGCGTGGATGCGGGCGTAGGCACGCAGGTAGAGGGCACCGCGCGTGGCCGGAGCCATCCAGCCATTGTCCGCCAGGCGTCGCGCGAACTGCGCGAACGGCAGTCCCGGTTCCACCGTGATCGTCGCGGGTTCCGCCAGATTCAAAGGCGTGAACAGGGCACGTTGCGCATCGATCGACACGCCCGCCACGAGCAGCGCCAGGAGCAGCGTGACAGCCAGTAACCGGCGCATCGAATCAGTCGTCGCTCAAAGTGGGGTACGGGGATGCCGCAGGAACTGCATCAGTCGGTGCGTGGCGGCACCGGGCGCAGCCCAGATCCGGCCGGCCAGCGATTGCACCGGCCACACCCCGATCAGCGCGTTGCACACGAAGGCTTCGTCGGACTGTCGCAGGGCGTCGGCGGTCAGCGGCGCGACCATCACGTGCAGCCCCAGCTCGCTCGCGCAGTCGATGATCCTGCGGCGCATGATACCGGCGACCCCGCAGCGATCCAATGCCGGGGTCAACAGGCGCTGGCCGGTGATGCAGAACAGATTGCTGCGGGTGCCACTGATCACGTGCCCGTCGCGGTCGCACATCAGCAGTTCGTCGATCCCGTCCGGCCAGTTGCGCGAGGCCAGCACCTGATCCAGCCGGTTGAGATGCTTGACCCCGGCCAGCAGCGCTTGCTCGGACAGCACGACGTCGCTGAACGCCAGCCGCGCGCCGCTGCGGTACGGCGTCACCGCCGCCGGCGCGAGCGGATACGCATAGAGCCAATGCTCGCTTGCCGACGTCGTCGGACGGTAGCCACGTTCGCCCGGGCGGCGCGCGACGATCAGCTTCACCGCGTGGTCCGCTGCACCGCTGACGACCCGACCCGTTTCGGCCGCGAGCCGCGACGGAGACGGGCAGTCCAGTCGGAGCGCTGCGCAGTCCGCCGCGAGCTTGTCCATGTGCAGCGCCCAATCGACGATTCCGCCACCGGACCAGAGCATCGTGCGGAACACGCCGTCGCCGTAGTGCAATGCACGGCTGTGCGCGAGCTCGTCCGCACAGGGGACGCCGTCATGCAGGACGCGGATCATGCGGGTCCGTCCAGTGCCAGCAGCAGCCCGCGTGCCTTGGCGCGCGTTTCCTCCAACTCGGCCTGCGCCACGGAATCGGCGACGATGCCGGCGCCGGCGCGCAGCCGGACGGCGCCCGGCGTCCACAGCAGCGAGCGGATCAGGATGTTGCTGTCGAGGCGGCCATCGCGCGAGACATAGCCCATGCTGCCGGTGTACGGCCCGCGTCCCTCGCCTTCGAGTTCCGCGATGATCTCCATCACCCGGACTTTCGGACAGCCGGTGATCGTGCCGCCCGGGAACACGGCGCGCAGGGCCTCGCCGGGACCGACGCCGGGACGCAGGCGGCCGCGCACGTTGGAGACGATGTGGTGCACGTGCGCGTAGCTTTCCAGGGCCATCAGCTCGCTGACCTCGACCGAGCCCGGCACGCAGATACGACCCAGATCGTTGCGCTCCAGGTCGATCAGCATCACGTGTTCGGCGCGTTCCTTGACGCTGCCGATGAGTGACTCGCGCAACCGCCGATCTTCGGCCGGATCGATGCTGCGGCGTCGCGTGCCGGCGATCGGCCGTGTCTGCGCAATACCGTCGTCGATCCGCAGCAGGCGTTCCGGCGACGAGCTGATGACCGCACAGTCACCCCAGCGGGCCAGTCCGGCGAACGGCGCCGGATTGGTGGCGCGCAGACGGCGGTAGAGTTCCGCCGGCGTGAGCGCTCGCGGGATCGCCGCGTCCCAGGCCCGCGACAGGTTGACTTGAAAGGCATCGCCGGCGCGCAGCCAGTCGAGGATGCGGCTCACGCCGTCGAGGAAGCGCTCCGGCGCCTGCTCGGTCACCGCGGCCTGGCCGGATGCCGCCGGGCGCCCGGGAACGTGCTGGGCACGTGCCGCGGCGAGATCCTCGCGCAGGCGCTCGACAGCGGCCTGGCCGGATTCGGCGACCAGGTGGATCTGGCCGCGTGCGCGGTCGCGGATCAGCGCAGCGCGGCAGCGGATGGCCAGGGCGTCGGGCAAGGCGTGCGGCGAAGGCGGCAGTCGCAGGCGTGGTTCGACCCAGCGCGCCGCCTCGTAGCCGAGCAGCAGGAACCAGCCGCCCACGAACGGCAGCTCCGAAGGCGCCGCCGCAGGGCCTTCCGCTGCGACCCAGCGGTCGAATGCCTCGAAAAAATCGTCGTCCTCGGCCTCGACGCCCGGACCTTCGACGCCGGATGCGCTGCCGATCAGCGCCTCGCCGCTTTGCGCGAAGAGCACGTCCCAGCGCCCCGACTGCGGATGGCCGGCGACGCTTTCGAGCAGGAACGGATAACGCCGTGGCCAGCGCTCGTGCAGCGCCAGCAGGTCGAAATCATCCGCAACCGCCGTAGTGACGACGCTGCGCCGCATCGCTGGCGCGCGCCCGCCGTCAGACGGAACGCTTGAACGCCAGCGTCCCGTTGGTGCCGCCAAAACCGAAGGAATTGGACAGCGCGATCTCCAGCTTCGCCTCGCGTGCGACGTTGGGCACGTAATCGAGGTCGCAACCTTCGTCCGGGTGGTCCAGATTGATGGTCGGCGGAATGACCTGATCGCGCAGTGCCAGCAGCGAGAAGATTGCCTCGATGCCGCCCGCCGCACCGAGCAGGTGCCCGGTCATCGACTTGGTCGAACTCACCGCGACCCGATGCGCATGTGCGCCCAGGGCGCCCTTCACGGCAATGGTTTCGGCCAGGTCGCCGGCCTGCGTCGAAGTGCCGTGTGCATTGATGTAATCGACCTGCTCGGGGTTGAGTCCGGCATCGCGCATCGCGTTGACCATGCACAGGCGCGCCCCGCGGCCATCTTCCGGCGGCAGGGTGATGTGGTGGGCGTCGCTGGACATGCCGAAGCCGATCACCTCGCCGTAGATACGCGCACCGCGCTTCTTCGCCGCTTCCAGTTCCTCGAGGATGACCACGCCGGCGCCATCGCCAAGCACGAAACCGTCACGGTCCCTGTCCCAGGGGCGGCTGGCGCGCTGCGGATCGTCGTTGCGCGTGGACAGCGCGCGCGCCTGGCAGAAGCCGGCCATGCCCGCCGGCGCCGAACCGGCTTCGCCGCCGCCGGCGATGTAGATGTCGGCGTCGCCGGACTGGATCAGGCGCACGCCCAGGCCGATGCTGTGCGTGGCCGTCGTGCAGGCGGAGACGACCGCGAAATTGGGGCCGGTGATGCCCAGGTCGATCGAGATGTAGCCGGAGATCATGTTGATGATCGACGACGGCACGAAGAACGGTGAAACCTTGCGCGGACCGCCGGCATGCAGCTTGCCGCACTCTTCCTCAATCGTGCCGATGCCGCCGATGCCCGAGCCGACGCAGACGCCGATGCGCTCGCGGTTGGCGTCGGTGATATCGAGGCCGGCGTCCCTGACGGCCTGCTTGGCCGCGGCAACGCCATAGTGGATGAACGGATCGGTGCGCTTGACGTCCTTGACGCTCATCCACTCTTCCGGCCTGAAGTCCTTGACCAGGCCGGCGAATTTCGTGGTGTAGGCCGACACGTCGAATCCCGTGATCGGCCCGATCCCCGACTTGCCCGCGAGAATGTTCTTCCAGGCCGTATCGACATCATTGCCCACGGGCGAGACGATGCCGAGCCCGGTGACGACGACGCGTCTGCGGCTCATAGCGATTGCAGTTCTGATTCGAGGGGATGACGCGAGTGCTCAGCCGGCCTGACTGGTGTGCGCCTTGATGTAGTTGAGGACGTCCTGGAAGGTCACGATCTTCTCGGCTTCCTCGTCGGGGATGTCGATTTCGAATTCTTCTTCGAGCGCCATCACCAGCTCGACCGTGTCGAGCGAATCGGCGCCCAGATCTTCAACGAAGGAGGCCTCGGGCGTGATCTGATCCTCGCTGACCGACAGTTGCTCAGCGATGATCTTCTTGACCTTCTCTTCAAGCGTACTCATGCGTGACTCCGCAGGGTGATGGTTGTGTAAGGCCGGCGTATTGTAGTGGATGCCGGCAGGGGAAACAGTACGAGCGGTTTGTCCCGCCCGATCAACGGATTAGGCCATGTACAGGCCGCCGTTGACGTGCAGCGTTTCGCCGGTGACGTAGCCTGCTTCCGGCGAAGCGAGGAAGGCGACCGCCGCGGCGATGTCCTCGGGTTGGCCCAGGCGCTGGGCCGGCACGCGGCCGAGCAGCGCCTGGCGGGCTTCCTCGCCCAGCGCGCGGGTCATGTCGGTCTCGATGAAGCCCGGCGCGACGACGTTGACCGTGATCCCGCGCGACCCGATCTCCTGCGCCAGCGACTTGGAGAAGCCGACCAGGCCCGCCTTCGCGGCGCAGTAATTGGCCTGGCCCGGATTGCCCATCGCGCCGACGACCGAGCCGACGCTGACGATGCGGCCATAGCGGGCCTTCATCATGCCGCGCAGCACCGCCCGCGACAGGCGGAACACCGCGGTCAGGTCGGTGTCGATGACCTCGGCCCAGTCCTCGTCCTTCATGCGCAACAGCAGCGTGTCGCGCGTGACGCCGGCGTTGTTGACCAGGATGCTGAGCGGGCCGATGTCCGTGAGCAGCGCCTCACAGGCCGCGCCGTCGCGCACATCCAGCACGCGGCCATCGCCGCCCAGGGGCCGGAGCGCATCGCCGATCGCGGCGGCGCCGGCTTCGCTGGTCGCCGTGCCGACGACCTTCGCGCCCTCCGCGGCCAGGCGCAAGGCAATCGCCCGGCCGATGCCCCGGCTCGCGCCGGTGACCAAGGCCGTCTGTCCCGCCAAGCGCGGATTGGCTTCGTTCATTCCGCCCCCCGATGTGCTGATGGTTATCTGGATTTCCGTCGAGGATAGCAGCTGCCTCAGCTCCCGGTCAGCGCCGCACGCGCCTTGTCCATGCCCGCGCCGTCCTCCAGCGCCACCGCCGGCACGTCCTTGACGATGCGCTTGCTCAGGCCACTCAGCACCTTGCCCGGCCCGCACTCCAGGAACAGGCTGATGCCCTCGCCCACCAGGTTCTGCACCAGCCGCGTCCACTGTACCGGCCGGTACAGCTGGTCGCGCAGTGCCGTGCGCAGCGCATCCCCGGTCCGGCCGCTGCGGCCGTCGAGATTGTGGGCGACCGGGATGACGGGGTCGTGAAAGCGGATGCCGGCCATGGTTTCGAACAGCTGCTCGGCCGCGTCGCGCAGCAGCGAGCAGTGCGACGGCACCGACATCGGTACGCGCACGGCCATGCGCGCGCCCTGTGCCTTGGCGTTGTCCAGCACCCAGTCGATCGGTCCGGCATGGCCGGCGACGACAACCTGGCCGGGCGAGTTGAAGTTCGCGGGCTCCAGGACGCCATCCACCGGGCAAGCCTTGCACAGCGCATCGACCTGGGCGTCGTCGAGTCCGATCACGGCCGCCATGCCACCGGTCCCCTGCGGCACCGCGGACTGCATCAAGCGGCCGCGCAGTTCGACCAGCCGGAGCGCGTCGCCGAAATCGAGACTCTGCGCCGCGACCAGCGCCGCGTATTCGCCGAGGCTGTGACCGGCCAGCGCCGACGGACGCGGCAGCCCCTGCTTCAGCCACAGACGCCACACTGCGATATCGGCCGCCAGCAACGCGGGCTGCGTGCGCTCGGTGCGGTTGAGCTCCTCGACCGGACCGGCGCGCACCAGGCCGGCCAGATCCCAGCCCAGCACAGCGGAGGCTTCCTCGAAAGTCTGCGCGATCACCGCATCGGCGTGTCCGCCGAGCATGCCGACCGACTGCGAACCCTGTCCGGGAAACAGCATTGCGTACTTCATGTGGATGTCTGCGCCTCACTCGGTTGTGCACTGACCCGGGCTTCCTTGCCCCAGAAACTGCGGAAAACGAGACCGTAGACGACCGCGGACAGTGTGCCGAACAGGTGCGATTCGACGACCACGCGTCCGCCGATCGCCGCCTCGTCGGACACCGGCGCACCGGCGTACAGCTCCCAGCCGATCTTGCCGACCAGGTACAGCAGGCAGCCCAGTGCGATCAGATCCTTCTTGCGGACCTGTGGAACCAGTCCGAGGACGAACAGTCCATGGATGATGCCGGACATGCCGACGTAGGTCGTCAGCCCCGGCACGAACCCCAGCAGGCCCAGGCTCATGCCGGTGCCGAGCACGGCCACGCGCCGGATCCAGACCCGCGCCGGCAGTGCCTCCGGACACAGCAGGACCAGCACCAGCAAGCCCATTTCGTTGAGCAGCAGATGGTACACGCCCAGGTGAGCGAAGTTGCCGGTCAGCAGCCGCCACCATTGGCCGCCGAGTATCGCGGCACGGTCGTACTGCAGGATCGCGCGGCCGCTGTCGCCGAAGACTTCGATCAACGCGAGCAGCAGCATCAGCGTGACCGGCGCAGTCCAGACGGCGGCCGAGCGATAGGGCGAGTTTGATATCATCGACGCAGGCGCGGGCGCCTATTTTTTGTTTCGATTACAAGACAATGATGAATCTACGTAAACACCGCGGACAGCGCGGCTTCACCCTGATCGAGATCATGGTCGTGGTGGTGATCCTCGGCATCCTCGCCGCGATCGTCGTGCCGCGCATTATGGACAGGCCGGACGATGCGCGCATCACCAAGGCCAAGCAGGACATCCGCGTCCTCGAGTCGCAGCTGAATCTTTACAAGCTCGACAACTACGTCTATCCGACGACCCAGCAGGGCCTCGAAGCCCTGGTCAGCAAGCCGGCCGGCGAGCCGGAGCCGCGCAACTACAAGGCGGGCGGTTACATCAAGTCGCTGCCCAAGGATCCCTGGGGCAACCCGTACCAGTACCTGCAGCCCGGCGTGCGCGGCGAGTTCGACCTGTTCTCGCTGGGCGCGGACCGCCAGCCGGGCGGCGAAGGCGCAGCGGCCGACATCGGCAACTGGAATCTGGAATAGGCATCGTCTTGCGCGCGTGCGGCGGCAGGCGGCACGCCACGGCCGGCTTCACGCTGGTCGAGATCCTGGTCGTCGTCGTCATCATCGGCATCATGCTGACCTTCGCGACGCTGTCGATCGGCGATCGCGCCGTGGCCGACAAGCTCGATACCGAGGCGCAGCGGCTGGAGCAGCTCTTCCGCCTGGCGCAGGAAGAGGCCGAGCTCAAGGGCCAGCAGCTGGGGTTTCGCTACACCGATCTGCGCTACCAGTTCCTGGCCGTGGGCGCGGACGGCAAGTGGGCACCGGTCGCCGAAGGCCCCCTGCGCGAGCGCTTGATCCCGCCGCCGCTGACTTTCGCACTCCGGGTCGAGGATCGACCGGTGCCGCCCGCGCAGGAACTGGCGACCGCTGACGGCGGGATGTCCGCCGCTCAGGCAGCACCGGAACCGCAGGTGTTGATTCTGTCCAGCGGCGAAATGTCGGCCTTCACGCTGGACCTGCGCGCCCCCGGCCTGACCGCCGGTCACCGCATCGCGGCGACCGGCCTGGGCAGGATCACGCGCGAGCGGCGCGACGAGAAGGACGGCCTGCCGTGACGGGGGCGCGGGGATTCACGCTGATCGAGATGGTCGTCGCGGTGGCCGTGCTGGCGATCGCGATGGCGGCGATCCTGTCCGGCATGGCGCGCTACGCGGACAATGCAGCCTATCTGCGCGAACGCACGATCGCGCTATGGGTGGCGCACAACCGCCTGGCGGAGATCGAGCTGGAACCGGGCTGGCCCGATGTCGGCAAGTCGGACGGCGACATGAAGCTCGCCGGCCAGAAATGGAAGTGGGAGGCGGAGGTCAAGAAGACCACCGACGATCATTTGCGCCGCATCGACATCCGCGTGCTGTCTCCGAACCGCGAAGGCGCCGCGGCTGCGCTGTCGGCCTTCATCGCCGACACGGGGCGCAAGTGATGCGACCCGTGCAGACGCGTTTCGGACGGCGTGTGACGGTGCGCCGCGGTGGTCAGGCGGGCTTCACGCTGCTCGAACTCGTCGTCGTGCTGGCGATCTTCGCGATCTTCTCGCTGATGGCCTATGGCGGACTCAACTCCGTCCTCGGCACGCGCCATCAGGTCGAGCAGTCCCAGGAACGGCTCGCCGCGCTGCAGAAGGCCTATCTGCGCCTGCGCAACGACGTGCAGCAGGTCCGCTTCCGCCCCGCGCGCGACGGTTTCGGCGTGGCGCAGCCGGCGCTGCGCGCGACCGACACCGGAGAGCTGGAGTTCACGCGCGGCGGCTGGAGCAATCCCCTGTATCAGCCGCGCGCCGGCATGGAACGTGTCGCCTACCGCTTCGACGACGGCAAGCTGATGCGCCTGTCCTGGCGCGTGCTCGACCAGGCGCAGGACAGCAAGCCGGTCGAAACGGTGCTGCTCGACGGCATCGAACAAGGCAGCTGGCGCTATCTCGACGAGTCGCGCCAGTGGCGCAGTCGCTGGCCGATGGAGGCGCCCGACCAGATCGATGCCGAGGTGTGGCCACCGCTGGCGGTCGAACTGACGCTCGTCACCAAGGACCTCGGCGAACTGCGCTTCCTGTTCCCGGTTGCGACGGAGTACCCGAACGTCGCCCCCGGCGGCGGCGACGAAGTCTGCTCGGGCCCGGGCGGCTGCGGGCCGCAGCCGTCGCCGCAGCCGTCACCGGGCGCGCCGCCACCGGACGACATCATCCCGTGAAACGGTACGGCGCGCAGAAAGGCATCGCGCTGGTCACCGCCATCCTCGTCGTGGCGCTGGCGGCGATCGCTTCGGCGACGATACTCGCGTCGGCGAACATCGCCATCCGCCGGACGTCCAATCTGCAGGACTCGGAGCTGGCCTGGTGGTATGCCAGCGGTGTCGAGTCGTTCATCCGTTCGGTGCTGGAACGCGACGCCGAAAACAACCGCACCGATTCGTTCGCCGACAACTGGGCCAAGGCGGTGGATTACCTGCCGGTGGACGAAGGTTTCGTGCGCGGCCAGGTCATCGATCTGCAGGGCCGCTTCAATCTCAACAACCTCGGCGCCGGTGTGCCGGGCGACGGCAACTTCGAGAAGCAGCAGCAGATCTTCGTGCGCCTGCTCGGCGCTGCCGGTGTCGAGAGCGAACAGGAGGCGCGCGCGATCGCCGCGGCGACGCGCGACTGGATCGATGCCGACAGCGAACCGACCGGTTTCGACGGCGCCGAGGACACCGAGTACCTGGGCCGGTCGCCGCTGCCCTACCGCGTCCCCAACCGGCCGATGGTCAGCGTCTCGGAACTGCTCGCGGTCAAGGGGATGAGCCGCGAGGTCTATGCGCAGCTGCGCGACTGGGTCGCGGCGCTGCCGCCGCCGAAGAATCAGTTCAAGATCGAGCCGATCAACGTCAACACCGCACCGGAGGCCGTGCTGCGCGCCCTGACCAGCCAGCCGACGCCGGAGCTGGAGGCGTTCATGCGCGAGCGCGTCGAAAAGCCCGCCGAATCGACCAGCGACCCGCGCCTGGGCGCCGGGCTCGGCGGTGTGCCGCTGACGGTGGCGAGCGCTCATTTCCTTCTGCGCGCGGAGATCTACATAGGCAGCAGTCGGGTCGGCCTGTATAGTTTCTATTTCCGCCCGCCCAATGGCGGCGCCCCGGTCATCTACGGGCGAAGCACCGATACCGAGTAGTTCGTGCGCGAAACTCTTTACATCCGCCTGCGGGCCGCCGAGCCGGCCGCCCCGACGGCTTACTGCATCGCGGGCCACGAGAGCGTGGCGTCGTTCGCCATCGAGCAGGCGCCGCTGGCGGACGTGATCGCGCTCGCCGCCGGGCGGCGCACCGTGGTGCTGGTGCCGTCCGCCGACGTGCGGCTGACCACGGTCGAGCTGCCGGCGCGCCAGATCGCCAAGGTCCTGCAGGCCGTACCCTTCGCCGTCGAAGAGCAGTTCGCCGACGACGTCGAGACCCTGCATTTCGCCCTGGGCACGCGGCAGGCCGACGGATCCTGGCCGGTGGCGGCCGTCGCCCGCACGCGCATGAGCCACTGGTTGAGCGTCTTCGCCGAGCGCGGCGTGCGGCCGGACGCGGTGATTCCCGATCTGCTCACGCTGCCGGTACCGGCCGACAACGAGTTGAGCCTGCTGTTCGACGACGAGGAGGTGCTGGTGCGCAGCGGCGTCAGCGCCGGCTTCGTATGTCATCGCGACGATCTCCAGTTCTGCCTGCAGCTGATCGATCCGCAGCGCGGCCGCGTGCTGCGCACGCTGATCCCCCGCGATGTGGCCTTCGATCCCAGTACGCTGCCGTGGGCGCAGGAAGCGCTGCACGGTTTCCCTCATCCGCTGGCGGCGATGCTGCAGGGCATCGCCCGCCATCCGCACATCGACCTGCTGCAGGGCGAGTTCTCGCCGCGGCAGGATCTGTTGCGCCTGTGGCGGCCGTGGCGGCTCAGCGCGGCGCTGGCCGGCGCCGCGGTCACCATCGCCGCCGGGGCGCATGCGATCGACGCGTACCGGGTGGGCCACGAACTCGCCGAGCTGCGCGCCCGCAACCAGCAGCGCTATCAGCAAGTGTTCCCGTCGGAGACGCGCATCGTCGATCTGGAGGCGCAGCTCGACCAACAGTTCGCACGCCTGAGCGGCGGTTCCGCCAACGGCGGCCTGCTGCCGCTGATGCAGGTCGTCGCCGATGCCGCCGCCGCGGTGCCCGGACTGAACGTGCAGGCCCTGCAGTTCCGCGATGGTGCGCTGTATGTCAGCCTGACCGCCGGCAGCCTGCAGGTCGTGGACCAGCTCAAGACCTGGTTCGAGGGCGGCCGCGCGGCGCGCATGGAGGTGCAGGCGGCCAACGCCGGCAGCGAGGGCGTGCAGATCCGTATCAAGCTCGTTCCCGCATGAAGACTCTGGTTGAACAACTGCGCGAGGCCCTGCTGTCGCGATCCCCGCGCGAGCGGATCATGCTGCTCGCGGCGGCGCTGGTCGTCGCCTGCACGCTGCTCTACCTGCTGGTCTGGGAGCCGCTGGTCACCGCCGACCTGCAGCGCAAGGCCGCCCTGGAGCGCGCGCGGCTGACCGCTGCGCGCATCGAGGAGATCGCCGTGCGCGTGCAGAGCATGTCGGCGGGGCGACGCACCGACCGCAACACGTCACTGCTCGCGGCGGTGGATCAGACCAGCCGTTCGCCGACGCTGGGCAAGGCGCCGTCCCGATTGCAGCCGGAAGGTGACCGCGAGGTGAAGATCTGGATCGACGACGTGCCTTTCGACAACCTGCTGCGCTGGCTGCAGGAGCTCGATACCCGCTATGGCATCACGCCGGCGAGTGCGGAAATCGAGCGTGCCGCCGCGGCCGGGGTGGTCAACGTGCGTCTGACCCTGGTCCGCGGGTGAATCGACGATGAAGCTCCGTTACCTCCTGCTCGCCGGCGGGGTCACCTTTGCCGCCGCGCTCCTGCTCCAGGCGCCCGCTGCGCTGCTCTATGCGTGGACGCTGGCCGCGCGATCCGATGCGCCGGTGCGGCTTTATGGCGTCGAGGGGACCCTGCTCTCCGGCCGCGCCCTGCAGGTCTCGCAAGGGTCGCAGGCCCTGCTGCGGCAGCTGCGATGGACCTTCCGTCCGCAGGACTTGCTGCTCGGCCGCGTCGGCTACCACCTGCGCAGCGATGCGCCGCCGATGCTGGTCGATGGCGTGCTCGCGACCGGAATCGGCGGGCTGCAGGTCACGCGGGCCCAGGCGAGCGGCGAGCTGCGCGCGCTCGCCGGCGCGTTCGGCCAGGGTTTCGTGCCCGTCAATGGCCAGGTCGGCCTGCAACTGGAACGTCTGCGGCTCGCTGGCGGCTGGCCGGTGGCCGCACAGGGCGAAGTCCGCATCGCCGGTCTGGCCTGGGTGCTGGGCCGCGAGCCGGTCCCGCTGGGGGACTACCGTGCGGAGCTGACCACCGACGCCGGCGAGATCGTCGCGACGGTCGGCTCGCTCGGCGGTGCGCTCGAGGTCAGCGGCAGCGGGCGCGTCCGGCCGGACCGCAGCTACGAGTTGGACCTGCGTCTGCGCCCCGGCGCCGACGCCGCGCCGATGCTGACCAATCTGCTGCGGCAGCTCGGTGCGCCCGACGCGCAGGGCTACTATCGGCTGCGCCAGTCCACGGCGGCTGCTCCAGCACCGGCCGATGTCGGGGCGGCCCCGGTGGCCGCACCCGGGCCGGCCGGTCCGCAGCCGGCTTCGCCCGTTCCGGGCCGAACGGGCATGGATCTCCAGTCGGAGGGCGGTGCGACGATCGGCCCGGCGCCGGCCGACGACAGCGGCGTCACGTTCGGCGGGGGCGAGTAGCGCACATGGAGTGGTCTCCGCACGTCGTCGTCGCCAGCATCGTCGAGCGCGAGCGGCGCTTTCTGCTGGTCGAGGAAACGGTGGACGGCGAACTCCGCCTGAATCAGCCGGCCGGACACTGGGAGCAGCATGAGACGCTGGTCGAAGCCGCGCGGCGCGAGGCGCTGGAAGAGACGCGCTGGGAGGTCGAGCCGATCGCCCTGCTCGGTCTTTATCATTTCGATCCACCCGGACTCGGCTATGGTTTCCTGCGCGTGGCTTTCGTCTCGCAGGCGATCCGCGAACGAGCGGAGCTCGAACTGGACGCCGGCATCCTGCGCGCCGTGTGGTTGACGCGCGACGAGATCGCCGCGAGCCGCGCGCGGCATCGCAGCCCGATGGTCCTGCGCTGCATCGACGATTACCTCGCCGGCCGGCGCTATCCGCTGGACCTGATTGCACACCTGTAGTCCGCTGCTGTTGACCAGTCCCGATTCCCGATTCCCGATTCCCGCCGGCAGCCATGTCGTCGTCGGCATGTCCGGCGGCGTGGATTCCTCGGTGACCGCCTACCTGCTCCAGGAGCAGGGCCATCGTGTCTCCGGCCTGTTCATGGTCAACTGGACCGAGGACGAACAGGGCTACTGCACGGCCGCCGAGGACTTCCAGGATGCGCGCCGCGTCTGCGAGGAACTGGGCATACCGTTGCACCGCGTCGATTTCTCGAAGGAATACCGCGAGCGCGTGTTCGCGCGCTTTCTCGCCGACTATGCCGCCGGCAAGACGCCCAACCCGGACGTGCTGTGCAATCGCGAGGTCAAGTTCCAGCCGTTCCGCGCGTACGCGCTGCGTCTGGGCGCCGATTTCATCGCCACGGGGCACTACGCGCGCATTGAGCATGGCGCGGACGGGCCGCGGCTGCTGCGCGCCGTCGATGACAACAAGGACCAGACCTATTTCCTCGCCGGCGTCGAGCGTGCGCAGCTCGAACGGGTCCTGTTCCCGCTCGGCGGACTGACCAAGCCGCAGGTGCGTGCCATCGCGCAGCGTGCCGGCCTGCCGGTGCATCGCAAGAAGGACTCGACCGGCATCTGCTTCATCGGCGAACGCGAGTTCCGCGCGTTCCTCGCCCGCTACCTCCGGCCCGATCCGGGGCCGATCCTCGACGATGCCGGGCGCGAACTCGGCCGTCACCAGGGCCTGATGTACTACACGCTCGGACAGCGCCGCGGCCTGGGCGTCGGCGGCACGCGCGGCGCGCGGGAGGCGCCCTGGTACGTCGTCGCCAAGGACGCGGCACGCAATGCCCTGATCGTCTCGCAGGATGCCCACCATTCCCTGCTGATGGCGAGCCAGCTCGTCGCCGCGCCGTTCAACTGGCTGGCGCCCGTGCCGTCCCCCGGCACGCCACTGCTCGCCCGCATCCGGCACCGTCAGGCGCCGCAATCCTGCGTCGCCGACGGCGCGGGCGATGCGGTCACGGTGCGCTTCCGGTCCGCACAGCGCGCGGTGGTGCCGGGGCAGTTCTGCGTGCTCTACGCGGGCGAACGCTGCCTCGGCGGTGGCGAGATCGTCAGCGCCGGCGCTGTCTGAACGGCCGGAGCCCGTGTCGCAGCGGGATTTCCCGAATCCGAGGGCAGACTTCGCTATAATTTCGCGCCGTTTTTCAGGCGCCTGCTGCGGGCGCCGCCCCTGACCTCAAGCCTTCCCGGGCCTCTCTTTTTGGAGCATCTCGCCATGACGGACAGCTTCAAGTCCAAGTCCACGCTCAAAGTCGGTTCCAAGTCCTACACCTATTACAGCCTCAAGGCACTGGAACCGAAGTTCAAGCTGGCCCGCCTGCCCTATTCGATCAAGGTGCTGCTGGAGAACCTGCTGCGCCACGAGGACGGCGTGAACACGACCAAGGCCGACATCGAGGCCCTGGCCGGCGCGGACTTCAAGAAGCTGCCCGCCAAGGACATCAACTTCACGCCGGCGCGCGTGATCCTGCAGGACTTCACCGGCGTGCCCTGCGTCGTCGATCTGGCGGCGATGCGCGATGCGATCAAGAAACTCGGCGGCGACGCGGCCAAGGTCAACCCGCTGTGCCCGGTGGAACTGGTGATCGACCACTCGGTGATGATCGACCACTACGGCTCGAAGGACGCGCTCGATCTCAACGCCAAGGTCGAGTTCGAGCGCAACAAGGAGCGCTACACCTTCCTGCGCTGGGGCCAGGAGGCGCTGAAGAACTTCAAGGCGGTGCCGCCGGACACCGGCATCGTCCACCAGGTCAACATCGAATACCTGGCGCGCGTCGTGTTCGAGAACGGCGACGGCGTGCTCTACCCGGATTCCTGCTTCGGCACGGATTCGCACACGACGATGGTCAACGGCATCGGCGTGCTCGGCTGGGGCGTCGGCGGCATCGAGGCGGAGGCGGCCATGCTCGGCCAGCCGTCGTCGATGCTGATTCCCGAGGTGATCGGCGTGCGTGTCACCGGCAAGCTCGCCGAGGGGGCGACCGCAACCGACCTCGTTCTGACCGTCACCGAGATGCTGCGCAAGCGCGGCGTGGTCGAGAAGTTCGTCGAGTTCTTCGGCCCGGGCCTCGCCAACCTGTCCGCCTCCGATCGCAACACCATCGCCAACATGGGGCCGGAATACGGCGCGACCTGCGGCATCTTCCCGATCGACGAGGAGACTCTCAACTACCTGCGTCTGACCGGCCGCAGCGAGGAGCAGATCGCCGTCGTCAAGGCCTACGCGCAGGCGCAGGGCATGTGGTGGACGAAGGACAGCGAGGAGGCGGAGTACACCGACGTCCTGCACCTCGACCTCGGCAGCATCAAGCCCTCGCTCGCCGGCCCTAAGCGTCCGCAGGACCGCGTGCTGTTGTCCGACGTCAAGGCCAACTTCCGCAAGGCATTCGAAGCTGAACAGAAGATGCGTCCGTCGAAGGGGCCCGCGACGGTGACCGACCGCGGTCAGACCTTCCAGCTCAAGGACGGCGCCGTCGTGATCGCCGCGATCACGTCCTGCACGAACACCTCCAATCCGTCGGTGCTGATCGGCGCCGGCCTGCTGGCGCGCAAGGCGCGTGCGCTGGGGCTCAAGAGCCAGCCGTGGGTCAAGACTTCGCTCGCGCCCGGCTCCAAGGCGGTGACCGAATACCTGGCCAAGGCCGGCCTGCTGGAAGACCTGGAGTACCTGGGCTTCCACGTCGCCGCCTACGGCTGCACGACCTGCATCGGCAACTCCGGTCCGCTCAACGAACCCATCGGCAAGGCGATCCAGGACCACACGCTGTCGGTGTCGGCGGTGCTCTCCGGCAACCGCAACTTCGAAGGCCGCGTCCATCAGGACGTGCGCATGAACTACCTCGCCTCGCCGCCGCTGGTCGTCGCATTCGCGATCGCCGGCAGCACCGACCTCGACCTCACGACCGAGCCGATCGGCAAGTCCAGGGACGGCAAGGACGTGTTCCTCAAGGACATCTGGCCGTCCAACCAGGAAATCCAGGACGCCGTCGCCAAGGCGGTCACCAGCGAACTGTTCAAGAAGAGCTACAGCGACGTGCTCAAGGGCGACGCGCGCTGGCAGAGCATCCAGGTCACGAAATCCGAAACCTACGGCTGGGATGCGAACAGCACCTACATCCAGAACCCGCCGTACTTCCAGGGCATGACGATGACCCCGCCGGGCATCCAGCCGATCAAGGGTGCGCGTGCGCTGGCGGTGCTGGGCGATTCCATCACCACCGACCACATCTCGCCGGCCGGCGACATCAAGAAGGACGGCCCCGCCGGCAAGTACCTGATGGAGCGCGGAGTGCAGCGCGCGGACTTCAACAGCTTCGGCTCCCGCCGTGGCAACCATGAAGTGATGATGCGCGGCACCTTCGCCAACACGCGCATCAAGAATGCGATGACCCCGGGCGTCGAAGGCGGCGTGTCGAAGTACATCGGCAAGGACGGCGTGGCCGGTCCGGTCGAACCGATCTACGACGTGGCGATGAAGCACCAGAAGGACGGCACGCCGCTGGTCGTGCTCGCGGGCAAGGAGTACGGCACCGGCTCGTCGCGCGACTGGGCGGCCAAGGGCACGATCCTGCTCGGCGTCAAGGCGGTGATCTCGGAGTCCTTCGAGCGCATCCACCGCGCCAACCTGGTCGGCATGGGCGTGCTGCCGCTGAACTTCGTCGATGGCCAGAACGCGCAGAGCCTGGGTCTGGACGGCACCGAGGTCTTCGACTTCGACGGGCTCAAGAGCGGTGCGACCGAGGTCTCCGTGACCGCGCGGAAGGCCGACGGCAAGACCGTCAGCTTCAAGGCCCGGGTGCGCATCAACACGCCGATGGAGTGGGAGTACTACCAGCACGGCGGCGTGCTGCAGTACATGCTGCGGCAGATGGCCAAGGCCTGAGCCAGTCGGCTACGGACAAGGCCCGCGTCAGCGGGCCTTGTCCGTTTCGGATCCATGTCGGCGGCCTCCGTCCTCCATCTCGTGCTGCACGGCCTCCTGCCCGGGGCGGCCGCGTGGTGGCTGTTCCGGACTCGCTGGCGCAGCGCGTGGCTGATCATGATGGCGACGATGGCCGTGGATCTCGACCACCTGCTGGCCGATCCGATCTACGATCCGGACCGCTGCAGCATCGGCTTTCATCCGCTGCACACCGCGCCGGCCATCGCCACCTACGGTGTGCTCACGGTCATGCCGGCGACGGCGGTCGCCGGCACCGGACTGCTCATCCACATGGCGCTGGACGCGTCGGACTGCGCCGTGCAAAAGACGGCGGGATCGCGCACGTGAGACTGAACAAGTTCATCAGCGAGACGGGGATCTGTTCGCGCCGCGAGGCCGATGGCTGGATCGAGCAGAACCGCGTCACGGTCAACGGGCGGGTCGCCGGCCTGGGCACCCAGGTTCAGCCCGGCGACGACGTGCGCGTGGACGGCAAGCCGCTCGGCGCGAGCAAGAAGAACGTGTACATCGCCCTGAACAAGCCGGTCGGCATCACCTGCACGACCGAGCGGCACGTGGCCGGCAACATCATCGACTTCGTCGGCCACAGCGAGCGCATCTTCCCGATCGGGCGACTCGACAAGGACTCCGAGGGGCTGATCCTGCTGACCAATGATGGCGACATCGTCAACGAGATCCTGCGCGCCGAACACAATCACGAGAAGGAGTACATCGTTTCCGTCGATCGGCCGCTGACGCCGGAGTTTCTCCGCGGCATGGCCGGCGGGGTGCCGATGCTGGGGACGGTGACCAAGCCCTGCGTCGTCACGCCGGTCGGCCGCAACACCTTCCGCATCATCCTGACCCAGGGGTTGAACCGGCAGATCCGGCGCATGTGCGAGGCCTTCGGCTACACCGTGCGCCGGCTGCAGCGCGTGCGCATCATCAACGTGCACCTCGGATCGTTGAAGTCCGGGCAGTGGCGCGACCTGACCGCGGCCGAGCTGCGCGGCCTGCTGCCCGGCGCCCGCGGCGCGGAGGCAGCAGCGAGGGTCCGGAACAAGCGCGGCACCCTGAGCCTGCCGCGTCGCTGAATGCCGACAGGCGCCGACTTCGGCGGCCGAATCCCGTACACTTGCGCGCGCCGTTGACACTCACCCGGTAGCCATGATCACTCGCGTCGTCTTCAACCAGAAAGGCGGGGTCGGCAAGACCACGATCGTCTGCAATCTCGCGGCCATCGCCGCCGCGCGCGGCCTGCGCACGCTGGTCATCGACCTGGACACGCAGGGCAATGCGACGCAGTACCTGACCGGCAGTTCGCCGGCCCGGCCGGACCGGACCATCGGCGATTTCTTCGACACGACGCTGGGCTTCTCGCTGAGCCCCCCACCCTTCGTGACCTACGCGTCCAACACGCCCTACGAGAACCTCGACCTCGTCGCCGCCGACCCGCGCCTCGAAGAGCTGGCCGTCAAGCTCGAAGCCAAGCAGAAGATCTACAAGTTCCGCGACGCGCTGCGCAAGCTCAAGGGCTACGACGCGGTGTTCATCGACACGCCGCCGGCGCTGAACTTCTATTCGCGCGCCGCGCTGATCGCCGCCGACCGTGTGCTGATTCCCTTCGACTGCGACGAGTTCGCGCGCCAGGCGCTGTACACGCTGCTCGACAACCTCGACGAGATCCGTGCCGACCACAACGATGACCTCCAGCTCGAAGGCATCGTCGTCAACCAGTTCCAGTCGCGCTCGAAGCTGCCGGCGCGCATCGTCGAGGAGCTGAAGGCCGAGGGCAAGCCGGTGCTGGACCAGGCCTTGAGCAGCTCGGTGAAGGTGCGCGAGTCGCACGAACAGTACCGCCCGCTGATCTTTCTCGACCGGGGTCACCGCGTCACCCAGGAGTACGAGAGCCTCTACGACGTGCTCAGCCGCGCGGCCTGAGGGTCACTTCATCGGCGCTGACGGAACCGACATGGAACGCTACGACCTCGTCGTGATCGGCAGCGGGCCCGCCGGCGAAGGCGCGGCGATGATGGCGACCAAGCAGCATCGCCGCGTCGCCGTCGTCGAACGCTATGTGGAAGTCGGCGGAGGCTGCACGCACTGGGGCACGATCCCGAGCAAGGCACTGCGCCACGCCGTGCAGCAGCTCAGCCGCATCCGTGCCAATCCGCTGCTGCGCGAATATCGCAGCGAGCTGAATCTCAGCTACCCGCAGATCCTGCACAAGAAGAACAAGGCGATCGAGGCCCAGGTCGCCAGCCGCCAGCGCTTCTACGAACGCAACCGCGTGCCGGTGCTGCGCGGACACGCGCGTTTCGTCGATCCGCACACGGTGCGGGTCGAAGGTGACGGAACCTCGACGACGGTGCAGGCCGAACATTTCGTCATCGCCAGCGGTTCGCGCCCCTACCATCCACCGGAAGTGGATTTCTCGCACCCGCACATCCGCGACAGCGACAGCATCCTCGACTATCCGGAGCACCCGTTCTCGGTGACGATCTACGGCGCCGGCGTCATCGGCTGCGAGTACGCGTCGATCTTCCTCAACCTCGGCGTCAAGGTGACGCTGGTCAACACGCAGGACCGCCTGCTGTCGTTTCTCGACGACGAGATCGCCGAAGCCCTGTCCTATCACCTGCGCGAACAGGGCTGCATCATCCGCCACAACGAGCAGTTCGACCGCGTCGAGGCGCGCGAGCGCGACGTCGTCGTGCACCTCAAGTCTGGGCGCAAGATCAAGTCCGACATCCTGCTCTGGGCCAACGGCCGCACCGGCAACACCGACGGCATGGGCCTGGAGGCACTCGGCCTGCGGGTCAACAGCCGCGGCCAGCTCGCCGTCAACGAACACTTCCAGACCGCGATTCCGCACATCTACGCGGCCGGTGACGTCATCGGCCCGCCGGCGCTGGCCAGCGCCGCCTACGTGCAGGGCCGCCACGCCGCGCAGCACATCCTGGATCCGAAGACGCCGCCGCAGCGTCTGGAGATGGTGCCCAGCGGCATCTACACGATCCCGGAGATCTCCTCGGTCGGCCGGACCGAGCGCGAACTGCAGGACGCGCGCGTGCCCTACGAAGTCGGCCACGCCTCGTTCAAGAACATCGCCCGCGCGCAGATGGCGGACCAGACCACCGGCATGCTCAAGATCCTGTTCCATGCCGAGACGCTCAAGGTCCTGGGCGTGCACTGTTTCGGCGACCGCGCCTCCGAGATCGTGCATATCGGCCAGACGGTCATGGCCAGCAGCGACATCAACGACCTGCGCTATTTCATCCGCACGACGTTCAACTACCCGACGATGGCCGAGGCCTATCGGGTCGCGGCGCACAACGGGCTCAACCGGCTGGCTTAGCGGCCGGTTGGCGAGCGCCTCAGGTTCCGGTCAGGTCGTCGAAGAAGCGCTTGGCCTTGCCCAGCCAGGAACTGGCTTCCGGATGGTGCTTGCCGCCTTCCTCGTCGAGCGTCGCGCCGAACTGGCGCAACAGGTCCTTCTGCGCCTTGGACAGCTTGACCGGCGTCTCGACGATCACGTTGCAGTACAGATCACCGGCGTGCGCGGTGCGCACCGAGCGCACGCCACGACCGCGCAGGCGGAACTGCCTGCCGCTCTGCGTGCCTTCCGGCACGTCGATCTCGACCTCGCCTTCGAGCGTGGGCACCTTGAGCGTGCCACCCAGCGCCGCGGTGACGATCGAGATCGGCACGGTGCAATGCAGATCGTTGTTGTCGCGGTCGAAGACCTCGTGCGGCTTGACGTTGATCTGCACGTATAGATCGCCACTGGGCGCGCCCTGATCGCCGGGTTCGCCCTCGCCGCTCAGGCGGATGCGGTCGCCGGTATCGACGCCTGGCGGAATCTTGACCTCCAGCGTCTTCTCGCGGCGTACCTTGCCCGCACCGCGGCAGCTGCGGCAGGGGTCGTTGATCGTCGTGCCGCGGCCGCGGCAATGCGGACAGGTCTGCTGCAGGACGAAGAAGCCCTGCTGCACCCGCACCTGGCCGCTGCCCTTGCAGGTCGGGCAGGCCGCCGGTTTCTTGCCGTCGGCGGTACCGTGGCCGTGGCACGCCTCGCAACTGTCCCAGCTGGGGATGCGGATGGTCTCGGTGGTGCCGAAAACCGCCTGTTCGAGCGTCAGCTCCATCATGTAGCGCAGGTCGGCGCCGCGTCGCGGGCCGCCACGGCCGCCGCCGAAGATGTCCGCGAAGACGTCGCCGAAGATGTCCGCGAAGCCGCCCGCGCCGCCGAAATCCGGGCCGCCACCGCCGCGCTGCAGGCCTTCGTGGCCGTACTTGTCATAGACCGCGCGCCGCTGCGGATCGGTGAGGACTTCGTAGGCTTCGCTCGCCTCCTTGAATCTCTCCTCGGCGGTCTTGTCACCCGGGTTGCGATCGGGGTGGTACTTCATCGCCAGCCGGCGATAGGACTTCTTCAGCTCGTCCTCGGTCGCCGTCTTGGCGACGCCGAGGATTTCGTAGTAGTCGCGCTTGCTCATGGTCGGGAATCGGGAGGCGGGAACCTGAGTCTGGGAAATCGGGAATCGTCAAAGCCGAAGAGGCGCACACAGCGCCTCTTCGACTCCCGATTCCCCATTCCCGATTCTCGGGTGGTTACTTCTTGTCCTTGACTTCCGTGAACTCGGCATCGACGACGTCGTCCGCCTTGGGCGCAGCGCCGGCTTCCGGGGCCGCGCCGCCGGCGCCGCCCTTCTTCGCATAGACCCGTTCCATCAGCTTGGCGGACGCCTGCGCCAGCGCCTCGGTCTTGGACTCGATCTGGTCCTTGTCGTTGGTCTTGACCGCCTCGCGCGCAGCGGCGATCGCGTCCTCGATGGTCTTCTTCTCGTCGGCCTGCACCTCGTCGCCGAGGTCCTTCAGCGACTTCTCGACCGCGTGGATCATCTGGTCGGCCTGGTTGCGCGCGCCGACCAGTTCGTTGAACTTGCGGTCTTCCTCGGCGTGCGCCTCGGCGTCCTTGACCATCTTCTGGATCTCGTCCTCGGTCAGGCCGGAATTCGCGGTGATGCGGATCGACTGCTCCTTGCCGGTGGCCTTGTCCTTCGCGGTCACGTGCAGGATGCCGTTGGCGTCGATATCGAAGATCACCTCCACCTGCGGCACGCCGCGCGGCGCCGGCGCGATGCCGGTGAGGTCGAAGCGGCCCAGCGACTTGTTCGCCGACGCGATCTCGCGCTCACCCTGATAGACCTGGATCGTCACCGCGGTCTGATTGTCCTCCGCGGTCGTGAACGTCTCCGACTTCTTGGTCGGAATCGTCGTGTTCTTCTCGATCAGCTTGGTCATCTTGCCGCCGAGCGTCTCGATGCCCAGCGACAGCGGCGTGACGTCGAGCAGCAGCACGTCCTTGCGCTCGCCGGAGAGCACGGCGCCCTGCACCGCGGCGCCGACGGCCACGGCTTCATCCGGGTTGACGTCCTTGCGCGCCTCCTTGCCGAAGAAGGCCTTGACCGCCTCTTGCACCTTGGGCATGCGCGTCTGGCCGCCGACGAGAATCACCTCGTCGATCTCCGAAGCCTTCAGGCCCGCGTCCTTGAGCGCGATGCCGCAGGGTTTCATCGACTTCTCGATCAGGTCCTCGACCAGCGACTCGAGCTTGGCGCGAGTCAGCTTCATGTTGAGGTGCTTGGGGCCGGTCTGGTCGGCGGTGATGTACGGCAGGTTGATCTCGGTCTGCGTGGTGCTCGACAGCTCGATCTTGGCCTTCTCGGCGGCTTCCTTGAGACGCTGCAGCGCCAGCGGATCCTTGTGCAGGTCGATGCCCTGCTCCTTCTGGAACTCCGCCGCGATGTACTCGATCACGCGCTGGTCGAAGTCCTCGCCGCCGAGGAAGGTGTCGCCGTTGGTGGCCAGCACTTCGAACTGCTTCTCGCCATCGACGTCGGCGATCTCGATGATCGAGATGTCGAAGGTGCCGCCGCCCAAGTCATAGACCGCGATCTTCTGGTCCTTCTTGCCGGCCTTGTCCAGACCGAACGCGAGCGCGGCCGCGGTCGGCTCGTTGATGATGCGCTTGACCTCGAGGCCGGCGATGCGGCCGGCGTCCTTGGTCGCCTGGCGCTGCGAGTCGTTGAAATAGGCCGGCACGGTGATGACCGCCTCGGTCACCGGATGGCCGAGATAGTCCTCGGCGGTCTTCTTCATCTTGCGCAGCACTTCGGCCGAGATCTGCTGCGGCGCGAGCTTCTTGCCCTTGACCTCGACCCAGGCGTCGCCATTGTCGGCCTTGATGATCTTGAACGGCGAGTGCTTGATCGCCTTCTGCACCTCCGCGTCCTCGAAGCGGCGGCCGATCAGGCGCTTGACCGCGAACAGGGTGTTGTGCGGATTGGTGACGGCCTGACGCTTGGCGCTGCGGCCGACGATGGGGTTGGGCTCATCGGTGTAGGCGACGATCGAGGGCGTCGTGCGCTCGCCTTCGGCGTTCTCGATGACCTTGACGTTGTTGCCCTCCATGATGGCAACACAGCTGTTGGTCGTGCCGAGGTCGATGCCGATGATCTTGGACATGGGATGCTCCGGGAAATCTGTTCAGGACTGACGGTTAACTGGCGACAGGCGCCGGATTTTCAAGTGGCTTTGGCGACCACGACCATCGCCGGCCGCAGCAGGCGCTCGTGCAGCGTGTAGCCCTTCTGCATCACGCTCAGCACGTGATTGGGCGCGACCTCGGCGGACGGCGCCATCGACATCGCCTGGTGGAAGTCGGGATTGAATGGCTGGCCGACCGGGTCCAGCTGTCGGACGCCGTGCTTTTCGAGGACCGCCATCAGCTGCCGGTGGGTCAGCTGCATGCCTTCGGCGAGCGGTTTAGCCGACGCGTCGGCCCCGGTGGCGGCCTTGAGTCCGAGTTCGAGGCTGTCGCAGACCGAGAGCAGCTCGCCGAGCAGCTTTTCGTTGGCGTACTTGAGGCTGTTCTGTGCATCGCGCTCGAGCCGGCGGCGCGTGTTTTCGAGATCGGCCAGCGCACGCAGCTGCGCCTCACGGGCGGCATGGGCCTGCAGCTCCGCGGCGGCCACCTGCGCCTTGAGGGCATCCACTTCGCTGATGGGGGGCGCGTCCGGCGCCTGCTCGGCGTCTGGCGCGCGCGTTTCCGTTTGTTCGCTCATGACTGTATCGGTGTGGATGGATCGCCGCCCGCCGCGAAGGCCGGCAGCCGAATGGGGCGCAATGATAGCGGCGCAGCCGCACCCGCGCTGCACCGGCGCTGCCTTTGTGGGGATCAGGCGTCGCGTTTCAAGCCCGCGGACAGTGCGCGGGCGGTTTCCTGGACCAGCGGAATGATGCGCGAGTAGGACATGCGGGTCGGGCCGATCACGCCGAGTACGCCGGCTACCTGACCGTCCACGTAGTACGGCGCGGTGACGACGCTGCATTCGTCGAGCACGCGGTAGCCGGATTCCTCGCCGATGAAGATCTGTACGCCGTCGGCCTGCAGGCACTGATCGAACAGGCCGAGCAGGTCGCGCTTGCGGTCGAGCGCGTCGAACAGGCCGCGCAGACGGTTGACGTCGGCCAGTTCCTGGAAACGCATCAGATTGGGCCCGCCGGCGACGACGTAGTCCGGCTCGTCGGCACTGTGCAGGGCCTGCTCCGCCATCGTCGCCGCCTCGCGCAGCATCAGGTTGATGCGCGCCTGGGTTTCGCCGGCATCCTGCGCCAGCGCGTTGCGCAGGCTCACCAGGTCGCGGCCGGCGTAGTGCTCGTTGATCAGGTTGGCGAAGCGCTCCAGTTCGTCGGTGCCGTAAGGATGGTCGGCATAGATGATCCGGTTCTGCACCTCGCACTGGTTCACGACCAGGATCGCCAGCACGCGATGCCCGGACAGCGGCAGGAATTCGATGCGGCGCAGGATCGCCAGGTTGCGGCGCGGCACGGTGACCACGCCGGCCATGTGCGTGAGCCGCGACAGCACGTTCGATGCCGCCTGCACCAGATCGGCGACGGAACGGTCGCCGGGCACCAGCTCATCGACGATCTGGCCCTGCTCGTCGGCGGACAGGGCTTCCGGGGCGAGCAGGGTATCGACGAAATACCGATACCCGCGCGTGGTCGGGATCCGCCCGGCCGACGTGTGCGGCGAGGCGACGAAGCCCATCTCGTCCAGATCCGCCATGACGTTGCGGATGGTCGCCGGCGACAGGCCCAGACCGGCCATGCGCGAAAGCGTGCGCGAGCCCACCGGCTGGCCATCGTGGATGTAGCGCTCGACGAGCAGCTTCAGCAACTCCGCGGCGCGGCTATCGAGGGCGTTGGACATGGACAGAAAATGAAGGACTTGGGCGCGCTTTTCAAGCGCCGCGCGCGCGTGCCCGGGCCGGCTTTCATGCTAACGTTCGCGCGTCTTTGAGGCCGCGCCGGAACGGCACGCATGTCGGAATTCAGAACGATAGGGCTGATCGGCCGACGCGGCGACCCGCGCGTCGTGCCCACCCTGCTGACCCTGTGCAACGAGATCCGCGCCATGGGCCGCGGCGTACTGGTCGAGAAGGACGCCTCCGGACTCGACGCCTGCCCTGCCCCGGTGATCCGCGCCAGCCGTGCCGAGATGGCGCAACGCTGCGATCTGGTGGTCGCCGTCGGCGGCGACGGCACGCTGCTGTCGGCTGCGCGCGCGCTGACCCCGAGCGGCGTGCCGATCCTGGGCGTCAATCAGGGACGGCTCGGCTTCATGGTCGATGTCGCGCCCGACGACATGCGCGAAACCCTCGCGGCGATCTTCGCCGGCGAGTACCTGCGCGAGGAGCGCCTGCTGCTCGAGGCGCATCTGCGCCGTGGCGAGACCGTTTCCGGCCCCTTCCTGGCGATCAACGACGTGGTGATCCGCAACCAGGCGGCGATCCGCATGCTCGAGTTCGAAACCTGGCTGGACGGCGAGTTCATCTCCCAGCATCGCGCCGACGGCTTCATCGTCTCGTCGCCGACCGGCTCGACGGCCTACGCGCTGTCGGGCGGTGGTCCGGTGCTGCATCCGAGCCTGGAAGCGATGGCCCTGGTGCCGATCTGTCCGCACACGCTGTCGGACCGGCCGATCGTGGTCGGCGCGCGGCAGACCGTGCGCATCGTCCTGCGCGGCGATGCGGCGACCACGGCGATGTGCACCTGCGACGGACAGTCCAGCGAATCGCTGGCGGCCGGCCACAGCCTGGAAGTGCGTCGCGCGGGCGCCCGGCTGAGTCT
Source organism: Fontimonas sp. SYSU GA230001 (assembly GCF_040066175.1). Taxonomy (NCBI): domain Bacteria; kingdom Pseudomonadati; phylum Pseudomonadota; class Gammaproteobacteria; order Nevskiales; family Nevskiaceae; genus Fontimonas; species Fontimonas sp. SYSU GA230001. The sequence continues at coordinate 8,448 of NZ_JBEAAM010000032.1, read as the reverse complement.
GATCCATCCGAACAACTACAGCTATTTCAATATACTGCGTAACAAACTTCATTGGGGACGCGGCCCGCAGCTGAGTCCCGACGGCAACTGACCGGGCACCCGACATGCTCAAGGCCCTGACCATCTGCAACCTCGCGGTGATCGACACGCTCGACCTCGAATGCGAGGCCGGATTCAGCGTGCTGACCGGCGAGACCGGCGCCGGCAAATCCATCCTGATCGACGCGATCGGACTGGCCGTCGGGCAACGCGCCGATGCCGGCCTGGTACGCGCCGGCGCCGAGCGCGCCGAGATCAGCGCCGAATTCGAGATCGAGGCGTCGAGTCCCGCCGCCGCCTGGCTGCGCGACAACAGCCTCGACGATCCCGAGCAGCCCGGACTGGCGGTGATCCGCCGCGTCGTGCAGGCGGGCGGCCGCGGCCGCGCCTTCATCAACGGCGCTGCGGTATCCGCGACGCAGCTGCAGGAACTCGGCGAGCGGCTGATCGAGATCTTCGGTCAGTCGGAGAGCCAGACGCTGTTGCGGCCCGATGTGCAGCGCCAGCTGCTCGATGACTATGGCGCGCACGGCCGCGAGCTCGACGCGGTCGCCGAGGCGGCGCGGCAGGTTCACGCACTCGATCGGCGGATCGACGAGCTGCGCGCTGCGGCCGGCCGGGAGCCGGCGCAGATCGATTTCCTGAGGTTCCAGGTGCAGGAGCTCGACGCCCTCCAGCTCGGCACACACGAGCTGGAGACTCTGGAAGCCGACCATCGGCGCCTGGCCGGCGCAGGGCGCCTGCTGCAGGACGGTGGCGAGGCCCAGGAGCGCCTCTACGGTGGCGATGACAGCATCTACGACCAACTCAGCGCAGTGCACGCACGGCTGCAGAGCCTGGTCCCGCTGCACGCCGACTTCGCTGCGGTCCTGGAAGCCCTGGGTGGCGCACAGACGCAGGTCGAGGACGCCGCCGACACGATCCGCCAGATCCTCGGCCGACTCGATCTCGATCCGCAACGCCTGGCCGGCGTCGAGCAGCGCCTGCAGGCGATCCACGATCTGGCGCGCAAGCACCGCGTGCGCGCCGACGCCCTCGCCGCGCACCGCGAGCAGTTGCGCGCGCAGCTCGACGCGCTCGAACACGCTTCCGAGCTGCTCGACGCGCTGCAGGCCGAGCGTGGAGCGGCCCTGCAGCGTTATCGCGAGCACGCACAGGCGCTGAGTGCGGCCCGCGTCAAGGCCGCGCGACGCTTCGGCCGTGAGGTGACCGCGATCGTGCGCACGCTGGGGATGCCCAGCGCCGAGTTCGTGGTCGCGGTGGAGGCCGACCCGGCGATGCCGGTCAGCCCGCGTGGCATCGACGGCGTGCGTTTCGATTTCACCGCCAATCCGGGCCAGCCGGCGCGGCCGCTGGCCAAGGTGGCCTCCGGCGGCGAACTGTCACGCGTGTCGCTGGCGATCCAGGTCACCGGCCTGCAGCGCAACGGCGCGCCGACGATGATCTTCGACGAGGTGGATGCCGGTATCAGCGGCGCCGTGGCCGAGATCGTCGGCCAGACGCTGCGCAAGCTCGGCGCCGAACGCCAGGTCCTGTGCGTCACGCATCTCGCCCAGGTGGCTGCGCAGGGGCACGCCCACTACGCGATCCGCAAGACCGTGCGCGGCGGGCAGACCTTCACCGCGGTTGAGAAACTCGGCGACGGCGAGCGCGTCGGCGAGCTGGCGCGCATGCAGGGCGGCGTCGAGGTCAGCGGTGCGGCCCTGGAACACGCCCGTGACCTGCTGCAGCGTGCCGGGGCCTGAACTGCCCGCTCACTTCTCCGGGGAATCCGCAGGTGGCGGACCGTCGCCCTTGACCGCGTCGCGGACCGCGTGGCCGACCTCCTTGGTGGTGTCGCGGATCGCGTGACCGGCTTCGCGTGTGACCTCGCGTGCGGTGCGGCCGACGTCCTGGGCCGCATCGCGCGTGACATGACCGATCTTGCGCGTGGTGTCGCGTGTCGCGTGGCCGATCTCGCGCGTCGCCTCGCGCGCGCCGCCGCCGACCTCGCGCACGACCTCGCCGACGGTCGCATCCTCGTCGGCCCGTGCCGTCGCCGTGCCGACCTGCGCAGCGATGAGGACACACAGGAACAGCAGTGCGCGCAGCGTCATGCCCTCACGCTCCCTTCTTCTTGGGCCGCACGTAGAGCACGAGATTGTGTTCCTCGACGACGTAGCCATGCTTGTCCGCGATCTGCCGCTGCAGCCGCTCGATCTCGTCGCTGACGAACTCGATCACCTTGCCGGTTTCGAGGCAGACCATGTGGTCGTGATGATGGCCGCGCTCCAGCTCGAACACCGCGGAGCCGCTCTCGAAATGGTGCCGCCGCACCAGCCCGGCCGCCTCGAACTGGGTCAGCACGCGGTAAACCGTCGCCAGGCCGACATCCTCGTTGAGGTCGATCAGCATGCGGTAGATGTCCTCCGCGGACAGGTGGCGGCGGTCGCTCTTCTCCAGCAGTTCGAGGATCTTGAGCCGCGGCAGAGTGACCTTCAGCCCGGCATTGCGTAGATCAGCGGTTTCCATGCGGCGCCTGCCATCGTCTTTCCGCTATTATCCGCGCTCTTTCCGAACGGGCAACCCGATGCGCCCCCCGATCCGAGTCATTTTCGTCCTTGCCTGCGCTGGCCTGCTGGCCGCATGCCAGATGATCTACAAGCTGCCGACCCGTCAGGGCAACGTCATCGAGCAGAAGCAGCTCGATCAACTGGCGATCGGCATGACCCGCGAGCAGGTCGTTTACCTGATGGGAACGCCGCTGGCCGCCAGTCCGTTCCGCGAGGACCGCTGGGACTACGTGGGCTACTACAAGTCGCCGCGCGGACAGGAGTCCAAGCGGCTGGTCACGCTCTATTTCGACGGCGAAGGCAAGCTGGCGAAGATGGAGGGTGTGCAGGAGGAAGCCGCGAAGAAGGCGGTCGAATCGCCGGACATCAAGACGGTGATCCGCGAGGAAAAGCGCGCCGAAAACGAGGACGAACGCAGCGCCTCGGAGCGTCAGACCGGCGTCGTCATCCGCCCCAACAACGAGTAGCGCTCAGCGGCTCACTTGCGCGCCGCCGCGGCGCGCTGACGCCGCATTTCCTTGGGATCGGCGATCAGCGGTCGGTAGATCTCGATGCGATCGCCGGGCCGGACCACGTCGTCGAAGGCGGCGAGATGACTCCAGCGCCCGATCCGATTGCGGGTCAGGTCGATCTCCGGGAAGCGCTGCAGGATCCCGGACCGTTCGATCGCTTCCCGCAGCGTCGCGCCTTCGTTGACATCGAGCTTGAGTATCACCTGCTCGTCCGGGCGCGCGTAGCACACCTCGACCTGGATCAGATCACCCCGTGACATCGGCTTCTCCCTGCCCGTTCACGCCCACAACCCGACCAGCCAGTTCAGCAAGCCGCTGGCGTAGCACAGAATCACGATCAGACCGATCCGTGCCGGATAGCGCAGCAGGTAGAACCAGGCCTGAAACAGCCAGCGGTCGCGTTCGCCCCAGGTGGCCGAAACCAGGTCGCGCGGCATGATGCTGACCACGAACACGCAGATCAGCAGGCCGGTGGCCGGTGCGAAGACGCTGGCGGTCAGGAACCGCACCCATTCGAAGAAGTTGTTGCCCCACAGCTGGAAATTCTCCAGCACGTTGAACGACAGCAGGCTGCCCAGTCCGAGGTACCAGATGATCAGCGCGCTGCTGGCTGCCGCGAAAACGCGGGTCCAGCGCAGGCGGTCGATCAGGTAGCGCGTCAGCGGCTCCAGGAGCACGGTCGCCGAGCTGAGTGCGACCAGGAACAAGGTCAGGAAGAAGCCCACGCCGAACAGCGTGCCGCCCAGATCCTGCGGCAGACTGCGCGGCAGCACCTGGAAAATCAGTGCCAGTCCGGGCGCGGGCTGCAGGCCGGCGGCGAGGATCACCGTGAACAGGGCGATGCCGCCCAGCAGGCTGAAACAGAGGTCGATCAGCATCAGCGTCAGGGCCAGGCGCTTGACCGGCGCCGCGACCGGCAGATAGACGCCGAGATTCATCATCACGCCGATGCCCAGGCTCATCGTGAAGAACGCCTGATTCATCGCCTCGATCACGCCGCGCCAGCCGAGCTGCGAGAAATCCGGTGCCAGCAGCCAGCGCACCGCACTTCCCGCGTCCCGCGCAAGCACCGCGTACGCGCACAGCGCCATGATCAGGGCCGCGGCGGCGGGCATCAGCCGCGTGGCGGTCCGTTCGATGCCCTCGCGGAACCCGTGCGCGACGACGATGCAGACGACGACCATGAAGATGGTGTGCCACGACAGGCTGCGCTCCGGGTCGCGCGCCAGTTCGAGGAACACCTCCGTCGCGGCGGTTTCGCTCATGCCGCCGAAGCCGCCGCCGGCAACGCGGAACATGTACGCGATGCTCCAGCCGGCAATGATGCTGTAGTAGGACAGGATCAACACCGCACCGGCCATCGCCAGCACACCGATCACCTTCCATCCGGAATGGGCGCGCGCTGCTTCGGCGAGTCGCTGAAATCCGGCGATCAGGTCGTCGCGCGTCCAGCGGCCGAGCATCCACTCCGCGGCGACCAGCGGCACCGCGATGAAGATCAGCGACAGCACATAGACCAGCAGGAAGGCGGCGCCGCCATACTCGCCCATCAGATAGGGCACGCGCGTGAGGTTGCTGATGCCGACGGTCGCACCCGCCGCCACCCACAGGAAGCTCTGCGACGAGGTCCAGTAACCGTGACTGCTTTCGCGGATGTTCATGCGGACGTGCGTTGGGCCGGCCCAAGTGTAGCCTTCCCCCTATAATTTGCCGATGAGCCAGAAGGACGAGACAGCTGATCCCGCGCGCTTGATCGCCGTCAATCGCCGCGCGCGCCACGACTACCACATCGAGGATCGCTACGAGGCCGGCCTCGCGCTGCAGGGCTGGGAGGTCAAGAGCCTGCGCGCCGGCCGTGCCCAGATCACCGAAGCCTACGTGACGCTCAAGAACGGCGAGGCCTTCCTCATCGGCGCGCATTTCACGCCGCTCAAGCAGACCTGCACCCACGAGATCGCGGATGCGACACGCACGCGCAAACTGCTGCTGCAGCAGCGCGAGCTGTCGAGCCTGATCGGCAAGGTCGAGCGCGCCGGCTATACGCTGGTGCCGCTGGATCTGCACTGGACGCGCGGCCGCGCCAAGCTCGAAGTCGGGCTGGCCAAGGGCAAGAAGCAGCACGACAAGCGTGCGGACATCAAGGAGCGGGACTGGCAGCGGCAGAAAGAGCGGATCATGCGCCACGATGCATAGGCATCCGGATCGGATCTCGCGTATGTCAGTCCCGGCGGCGACGCGCTGATTCGCGACTGGCTGCGCCGATCGCGACGGGCCGCGACCGCATGGCTCGCCCACGCGACCGCTCGGCCGCTGCGTCGGGCGTTTGTCTGGAGACATCCGCACGATCGGGCGTACAGTGGTCCTTCGTTCAGGTGAGCCATGTCGCGGACCGAAAACCTCACCGTGATGTTCACGGACATCGTCAACTTCACCGAGCGCACGTCCCGGCAGTCGCGCGCGGATACCGAGGCGATGCTGCGCGAGCACGACCGGCTGCTGCTGCCGCTGATCGGCCGTTTCGGCGGCCGCAGGGTCAAGTCGATCGGCGACGCGCTGCTGGTGACGTTCCGCTCGCCGACCGATGCGGTGCGCTGCGGCATGGCCATGCAGGACACCCTGGCCGAGTACAACGCCGGCCGCCCTGACGACGCCCAGATCCACATCCGTGTCGCGCTCAATGTCGGCGAGGTTCGCGTCGATCGCCGGGACGTGTTCGGCGAGGCGGTGAACGTCGCATCCCGGGTCGAACAGCTCACTCCGCCGGACCAGATCTACTTCACCGAGGCCGTCTATCTCGCGATGAACAAGGCCGAGGTGCCCAGCGCGGTCGTCGGAGTCCAACAACTGCGGGGCGTGCCCGAGCCGGTCAAGCTGTTCCACGTGCCGGCGCGCAAGATCAACCGGCTCGTCCCGGGTGGCGAGGAACTGGCCGAACTTCCCGGTGAACTGCCATTCGGCGGCGTCCATCGTCGCGCGCCACCGCCGACCGGGCTGGCTGCCGCACTCGCCGTGCTGCGCACGCGGACGGCACGCTGGTCGCCACGGTTCTGGAATCACCAGGAACTACTGCGTCTGCCGCCGCGCGCACGCCTGCTGCCGCTCGCCGGCTTGCTCGGCGCAACGCTGGCGCTGGCCTGGTTGCTGAACGCCACCGAGAGCGCTTCACCGCCGCGCGCAGTCGCCGAAGCGGACGCGGCGCCGATCCAGGCCGCGGCCCCGGCGACCGACACCGGGGGCGTACGGTCCCCTGCCGATGCACGCCGGGACGAGGCGATCTCACTGCTGCAGCGTGGCCATCGTGCGTTCGAGAACGACCAGCGACGGGAAGCCGTCGAACACTACGCCCGCGCCTTGCAGAGGCTGCCCGAACTGCACGACGATCCTCTCCTTGCACGACGGCTCGTCGCCTGCCTGAGCTGGGCCAGCGATCTCGCAACGCCGCTGATCCGCGCCCATGCCAGTCCAGCGGTGATCGCAGCTCTGGCCGCGCGCACCGCGGAACTCGGCACGCGCGGCGCCGCACGCGCCGCCGAGCTGCTCCGGGAGCTGGGCCACGCCGAACGCATCGCGCCGGTGCTCACCGCCACCAATGACCTCGCCCAGTCGCAGAGTTGCGAAGGCAAGCTCGACGCCATCCGGCGCCTGCGCCAGCTGGGCGACCCACGCGCGCTGCCGGCGCTGCGCGAAAGCCTCGGCAGCGGCCTGCGCGCCTGGTTCAAGACCAGCTGTTATCGCAGCGAGGCACAGGCGGCAATCAAGGATCTGGAGCGACTTCAGAGCCCTGCCCCGGGCTGACGCAGCAGCGGAACTTTCCCCGTCCGTGCTAGTCTTACCGCCACTCGGGGCTGACCGGTTTCGACGCGGGTCACGGAATCCGAGGTGCATGCCGAGGCGTCACGTCCTCGTAAAACCCGTGGCAAACAAGCTAGTTGCGAACGACGCGAACTACGCCCTCGCCGCCTAATTCCGGCGAGCGTTTCACTCTCTGGTTCCGATGCCGGAGAACTGAAACGTCGACTCTCATCGGATCGTGAAAGGACCCGCCCTTGGTCTGATCACTAAAACTCCAAGGGGATAAGCGGTGGCGTTCCGTGCCGATCCGGCAACCACCGACGAAAACCAAAGACCGGCTACGCATGTAGAGCCAAGGGCTACGCACCAGCGGACGCGGGTTCAATTCCCGCCAGCTCCACCAATACCAAAACCCCAACCGTTCTCGGTTGGGGTTTTTTCTTGCCCGATCGCGCCGGTTCCCGCGTGTTCGCGGGGATTCCTGCGGAAGCCTGCGGACTTCGGCATCCGGCCCTTGGCCCCGTCCAGGGCCACCTTCCTCTCTCTCCCGGCCGTTTTTCTCTCCGGCCTCGCTCCGGGAAACTGGCCCGAAGTCCGCAAAGGCCTCAATCGCCACGCCTACAAATCAACGAGTTACGCGCGGACGAATCAAGCGGTTGGATCGAAGCATCGCCAGACCAAAGGAAACCACACCGTTCATGCCGACGCCGGGGCGGTTTGAAAGATGTCAGAAACAGCTATATACTTCTGACAAACGGAGACCACCCCATGAGCCACCTCAGCGAAGCCATTCTGTCCGCCGCCCAGGCCCTCCCGGAGGGAGGCTTGATATCACCCAAGGAATTCCTGCATCTGGCGTCCAGGGCGGCGGTGGATCAGGCGCTGGCCCGACTGGCACGCGAGGGGAAGTTGCTGCGCGTCGGACGGGGGGCCTACGCCCTGCCGGTGGCCAGCCGCTTCGGTTCCCGCCCGCCCTCGACCGAGGCGGTCGTCGAAGCCATCGCGTCCACCCACGGTGAAGTCGTCGTGCCCAACGGCGCGGCGGAAGCCAATGCGCTGGGGCTGACCACGCAGGTGCCGACCCGGGAGATCTTTCTGACGTCGGGGCCCACGCGAAAGCTACGCCTGGGTAACCGCACCGTCGAGCTCAAGCACGGCAGCCGCTGGCAGCTCGCGCTCGGCAAGCGCCCGGCCGGCAAGGCCATTCGCGCCCTATCCTGGCTGGGACCCGAGCAGGCGCCCTCCGCCCTGCACATCCTGCATGCCCAACTGCCCGCGGAAGAATGGGCCGCCTTGCAGGCCGCGCGGGCGGCCCTGCCCGGATGGATGGCCCGCGCCGTCAGCGAGATGAATGCGCATGGCTGAGTCCTGGTTCGCGCTCAGCCAGGCCGATCGGGTCGAGGCCCTGGAATACGCGGCGGCCCAGAGCGGCCGCCCGGCACACCTGCTGGAAAAAGCCTCTCTTGAAATTTGAGTGGGTAGATTGGACGGTATGGGAGCCGTCCGGCTGGCGGCCATGATGAGTGGGAACGATTTGTATGCATGACAGGTTG
>NZ_JBEAAM010000002.1:0-138107 GCF_040066175.1 Fontimonas sp. SYSU GA230001 | reverse complement strand
ATGCACGCGGTCGCGCCATGGACGGCCTCGCTGCGGTACGCCGCGGAGAAGGAGTGCCGGTGGCACTTTTCTGCGCCGGCGAACGCCCGGCCATGGATGGCCGGGCCGGGGCCGGATCCATGCACGCGGTCGCGCCATGGACGGCCTCGCTGCGGTACGCCGCGGAGAAGGAGTGCCGGTGGCACTTTTCTGCGCCGGCGAACGCCCGGCCATGGATGCTCGACCACGCTTGCAGACTCGGACGCACTAGCGCGACACTGACTACATGACCACCTTCCTCGCCGTCTTCGTCCTGTTCAGCCTCGCCCTGCTGGGGCTGGGCGTCGGCTGGCTGGTGCGTGGCAGGGAACTCAAGGGCACCTGCGCAAGCCAGGCCGCGTTCACCGGCGGCACCTGCGAGGTCTGCGGCAAGACAGAAGGCTGTGGCGGTTCGCCGCCACGCTAGCGGCATCCAGACAGGGCTGCGGAGAGGGGATCCGATGCTGCACTCGATCACGGTCAAGGATTTCATGGCGGAAAGCCTGATGACCTTCACGCCCGACATGGACGTGATGGAAGCGATCCATCGCCTCGTCGAGAAGGGCTATTCCGGCGCGCCGGTGCTCGACAACCTCGGCAATGTCGTCGGCGTGCTGTCCGAGCACGATTGCCTGCGCGTCGGCCTGCATGCCAGCTACCACGGCGTGCTGGGTGGCAAGGTGGCCGACTACATGTCGAAGAATCCGGTCACGGTCGAGGCGGACACGAGCATCCTCGAAGTGGCGAAGATGTTCCTCGACAAGCCGTACCGGCGCTATCCGGTCGTCGAGGACAATCGCCTGGTCGGCCAGATCTCGCGGTCCGACGTGCTGCGCGCGATCGATTCGATCAACGACAGCTCCAACGCGTAGTGCGCCTCCTGTGCAAGAAGGGGCCATCCCTGGCCCCGACTTTCAATACAAGAGGGACTACGGCAGCGTCGATACGATGCAGCCGTTGCGATCGATCTCGTAGCGCTTCATGCCGCCGTAGTCGGTCGCCAGCGGCGGTGTCGCGAGCCGACCATCGCCCAGCGGCTTGACGCCCGGATACTCGGCCATGTCGGCGTAGGTGAATTCCCAGCCGGGGAACAGTTCCGAAACGTGGCGCTTGCACAGCTGCCGTTCCCGCGCCAGCCGCTCGGCCTTGCTCGGCGGCGGTGTCGGTGTCGCCGCGGCCGCCAGCGCCTCGCGACGCTTGCGTTCGGCCTCCTGCTGCTGCTTGCGCCGTTTTTCCGCTGCCTCGGCCTTGCGGCGGGCGGCTTCGTCCGGGCTCGTGGTGGCGGCGGTCTGGGCGATCGCGGGCGCAGGTTCGGGTGTCGAGGTTGTCGGCATCGGAGTCATCGCCACGGCCGCCGGTGCCGGACTGGCGAGTGCGACCGGTGGCGGCGGCAGCGCCTCGTCGCGGGTGGAGGCAGCCGCCACCGTGCTGACGGATGACTCACGGGAGGCCGACCCGGAGGGAGTCGCCAGCCACCACGCGATCAGGCCACCGCCCAGCAGCACCGCGCCCAGACCGACGAACAGCGGAACGCGGCGGGCGCCGCCGTCCGTGCGCACCGGCGCATCGGCTGCGGACGCCAGTACCGAGCGCCGGGCGCGCACCGTCGGTGACTGCGGGACCGGTTCGGTGATCGCCGGTGGCACCGGCGCGGCCGGCTGCGCGTTCCCGGCATCGGCGCGGCGCCGCGCTTCGGCCTCGCGCTGCCGCTGTTCCTCCTGCACGAGCCGCTCGGCATAGGCGCGTTCGCCCGTGCCGACCGCGGTCGCGGTGCTCGCAGGCGCAGGCGCAGGCGCAGGCGTTGGCGCGGGCTTTGCAGCCTGTGGCGGCTCCGCGGTGCGCGGTGGCGCCGGTCGGGACGCGGCAGGCCGCGGCTGCGGCAGCGCGTTGAGCATGGCCAGCAGCGCCGATGCACTCTCCGGGCGCCGCTCCGGCTCCTTGGCCATCAGGCTGTCGATCAAGGGCTGGTAGCGTGCCAGCGCTTCTGGGAGCCGCGGCACCGGTTCGGTGACGTGCTTGAAGATCATCGCCAGCGAGTCCTCCGCCTCGAACGGCGGCTTGCCGGTCAGCATCTCGTAGAGGATTGCGCCCAGGCTGTAGAGATCGGCGCGGCCGTCCACCGGTTGCCCGCGCGCCTGTTCGGGACTGATGTAGCGCGGCGTGCCGATCGACACGCCGGTGGCCGTCATCTTCGACTGCGAATGGATCGCCTTGGCGATGCCGAAATCGGTCAGGATGGCGCGCCCCTGATCGTCGAACAGGATGTTCTCCGGCTTGACGTCGCGGTGCACGAATCCGGCAGCGTGCGCGTGGACGAAGGCCTGCGTGATCTCGCGTGCGATCGCCAGGGCCTCGGCTTCGCTCAGCCCCTTGTCAATGCGCGTGCGCAGGTCGCCGCCGCGCAGCAGACGCATCGCGCAGAAGTGGATGTCATCGGCACGATCGACTTCGAAGATGGTGACGATGTTGGCGTGGTTCAGCGACGCCGCGGCGCGGACTTCCTTCTCGAACCGCGCGACCGCGGTTGCGTCCCGGCCGAACTCCGGCGGCAGCACCTTGAGTGCCACGCGGCGGCCGAGCATCGAGTCTTCCGCCTCGTAGACGTCGGCCATGCCGCCGGTGCCCAGCAGGCGCACGATCCGGTATTTGCCCAGCGGGGTTCCTTCGGCCAACACGTGCTTGCCCTCCGTGCTCACGGCTGCAGCGCTGCGACTATACACTGCCGAGGTCATGCGCAGACCCAGCCCTACGCCCGAAACCGAGTCCGAAGCCGGGCCCCCGGACTGGCGCGCGCTCAAGAGCTTGTGGCCGTTCCTGCGCGAATTTCCGGTACGCATCAGCCTGGCCATGGGCTGCCTGGTCGCGGCCAAGCTCGCCGGGACTGCGTTGCCGATGGCGCTCAAGCACATCGTCGATGCGCTCGACGCGCGCGGCCAGAGCCCGCTGACCGTGCCCCTGGGTCTGCTGCTGGGGTATGGCGCGCTGCGCCTGGCCTCGGTGCTGTTCGCGGAACTGCGCGACGTCGTCTTCGGGCGCGTCGGCGAGCGGGCCATGCGCCGTGCGGCGCTGGCCGTGTTCCGTCACCTGCATGCCCTCGATCTCGACTTCCATCTGTCGCGACGCACCGGCGGACTGTCGCGCGACATCGAGCGCGGCGTCGCCGGCATCAGCTTCCTGTTGCGCTTCATGCTGTTCAACATCCTGCCGACGCTGCTCGAAATCGGCCTGGTCGCCGGCATCCTGCTGTTCAACTACGGCGCCGAGTTTGCGCTGATCACGGCCTTCGCGGTCGTCATCTACGTCGTCTTCTCGATCATCACGACCGAGTGGCGCACGCGCTTCGTGCGCGAGGCCAACCGTCTGGATTCACGCGCCAACACGCGCGCGATCGACAGCCTGCTCAACTACGAGACGGTCAAGCTGTTCGGCAACGAGCGTTTTGAGGCCGACGAATACGACCGCTTCCTCGCGCAATGGGAACGCGCGCAGCAGCAGAATCGCCTGTCGCTGTCGGCGCTCAACGCCGGCCAGGCGCTGATCGTCGCCGCGAGCCTGACCTGGATGATGGTTCTGGCCGCGCGCGGAGTCGCCGGCGGCGCGATGACGCTGGGTGATTTCGTCGCCATCAACGCCTACCTGATCCAGCTGTTCATTCCGCTCAATTTCCTCGGCTTCGTCTATCGCGAGATCCGCCGCGCACTGACCGACATGCAGCGCATGTTCGCACTGCTGCAGGTCCAGCCGCGCGTGACCGATGGCGCGCAGGCGCTGTCGCTCGCGGGTCGGCCTGTGGACGTCGAGTTCGACCGGGTCAGCTTCGGCTACGGCCCACAGCGCCGGATCCTGCACGAGGTCAGCTTCCGCATCCCGGCCGGCAAGAAGCTCGCGATCGTCGGCGCCAGCGGCGCCGGCAAGTCAACGGTCGCGCGCCTGCTGTTCCGCTTCTACGATCCGGACGGTGGCGCGATCCGCATCTCTGGGCACGACCTGCGCGAACTGACGCAGGACAGCCTGCGTGCGCAGATCGGGGTCGTGCCGCAGGACACGGTGCTGTTCAACGACACGCTCGAGTACAACATCGGCTATGGCCGTCCCGGCGCCGACCGTGCGGCGATCGAGCGCGTCGTGCGTCTGGCGCATCTGGACGGCTTCGTCGCGCGCCTGCCGGACGGGCTGGCGACCAGGGTCGGCGAACGCGGCCTCAAGCTGTCCGGCGGCGAGAAGCAGCGCGTCGCCATTGCCCGCGCACTGCTGAAGAACCCGCCGGTGATGATCTTCGACGAGGCGACTTCGTCGCTGGACTCGGCCGCAGAGAAGGCGATCCTCGACGCACTGCGCGAGGTCGCGGAGCATCGGACGACGCTGGTGATCGCGCACCGCCTGTCCACGGTGATCGACGCCGACGAAATCGTCGTACTGGAACAGGGGCGCATCGCCGAGCGCGGCACCCATACCGAGCTGCTGCTCGCCGACGCTGCCTATGCGCGCCTGTGGCGGATGCAGCAGCGCGAGCGCGCGCCGGCCTCGCCACCGGTCTTTTCGTGAAAACGGATTTCGCATACCGTTGTCGCATCCGCCAAGAGGGAGAGCCGGGAGCGACCCGGCAAGATCGATGAATCCGCTGGCATCCCTGAAACACCTCGCCGACGCCGGGCTGCGCGAGGCATTGTACGAACGTATCGTCACGCCGGAGCTGGAGGAGCTGTTCGCGCGCATGCCCAAGCCGGTCGGCAGCTTCGGCTACGACGCCTGGGGCTACAACGAGAACAGCGCCAAGCTGGCGATGGGCGTGATCAAGTGGCTGTACGAGCACTACTTCCGCGTCGTCGCGCATGGCCTGGAACACGTCCCGCCGAACGGGCGTCTGCTGGTGATTCCGAACCACTCCGGGCAGCTGCCGATGGATGGCGTGCTGATCGGCTACGCGCTGGCGACCAATCCGCACGGCCCGCGTGCGGCGCGCGCGATGATCGAGCGCTTCTTCCCGACGGTGCCCTGGCTCGGCAACTGGCTGAACTCGGTCGGTGCAGTGATCGGCGATCCGCTGAACTGTACGAAAATGCTGGAGCAGGACGAGGTCATCATCGTCTTTCCCGAGGGCATTCGCGGCTCCGGCAAGCTGTATCGGCAGCGCTATCAGCTGCAGCGCTTCGGCAACGGCTTCATGCATCTGGCGCTGCAGCACAAGGCGCCGATCGTGCCGGTCGGCGTGGTCGGCTGCGAGGAGACGATGCCTTCGCTCGCCAACATCGCGCCGCTGGCGAAGCTGCTCGGCATCCCTTATGTCCCGGTCGCGCCGCCGCTGCCGCTGCCGGCGCGCGTCTATCTCAACTTCGGCGAGCCGATGATGTTCGACGGCAATGCCGAGAGCGAGGACGAGGTGACCGCCAAGGTCGAGCAGGTCAAGGAGAAGATCCGCGAGCTGATCGACCGCGGCCTCAAGGAAAGAACCCAGATCTACTGAAGCGAACCATGCGCAAGTCCAACGTCGAAAGGCGGACCATTCTCGTCACCGGTGCCGCCGGTTCGCTGGCCAAGCGGGTCATCGCGCGGCTGCACGGCAGGTACAACGTCGTCGCGGTGGATTTCCGCCGCAAGGTCGAGACCGACGCGGACATTCCGTCCTACAAGGTCGATACCTGGAAGCGCGGCTTCGAGGACATCTTCCGCAACCACAAGATCGATGCGGTGATCCACATCGGCCGCATGTTCGCCCACGAGTCCGACCGCAACAGCCGTTACAACGCCAATGTGCTCGGCACCAAGAAACTGCTGGAGCTGTGCCGCAAGTATTTCGTCAAGCAGGTGATCATCCACTCGACTTATTTCGTCTATGGCGCCTCGGCCTACAATCCGGCCCTGCTCGACGAGGATGCCCCGCTCAAGGCGAGCGAGGTCACCCAGGATCTGGTCGATTCGGTCGAACTGGAAAGCCTGGCGCAGATCTACCTGTGGAAGTATCCCGAGCTGCACATCACCATCCTGCGGCCCTGCAACGTGCTCGGCCCGGGCGTGCGCAACAGCATGTCGCTGCTGCTGTCGCGACCGCTGGCGCCGGTCCTGGTCGGTTTCTCGCCGCTGATGCAGTTCCTGCACGTGGACGACATGGCCGATGCGCTGGTGCTGGCCTTCGAGCGCAACCAGCCGGGCATCTACAACGTCGCGCCGGACGACTGGGTCGCCTACCAGGTCGCCGTCGAACAGTGCGGCTGCCGCAAGCTGCCAGTGCTGAGCATCCCGCCGTTCGTGCCGAGGATGGTCAGCAACGTGCTCAACTGGAATGCCTTCTTCCCGCCGTACCTGGTCAACTACTTCAAGTACCCGGTGATCATCGACGGCCGGCTGTTCCGCGAGACGTTCGGCTGGAAACCCAGGCGCAACCTCAACGACATCTTCAGCTACTACCGCAAGACCAAGCTGATGGCGGCGTAGGGCCGGATCGTCGATAGCGTCGCTGGATCGACCGGTAAGGAACAATTCATTTCCCGTGTCGCTGCGGCGGACCTACACTTCGCGCACGTCTCCACAGGAGTCCTGACATGGCCAAGAACAAGGGTTCCGCCAAAGCGCCGAAGATCGACATCGGAATCGACAAGTCGGCACGCAAGAACATCGCCGACGGTCTGAGCCGCCTGCTCGCGGACGAGTACACGCTGTACCTGAAGACGCACAATTTCCACTGGAACGTCACCGGGCCGATGTTCAACACGCTGCATCTGATGTTTGAGCAGCACTACGTCGAGGCGGCGACTGCGGTCGATCTGGTCGCCGAGCGCATCCGCGCACTGGGCTTCCCGGCGCCCGGCACCTACAAGCAGTACGCCGCGCTGTCTTCGATCAAGGAAACCGACGGCGTCCCGCCGTGGCGCGAGATGGTCGAGCAGCTGGTCGCGGGCCACGAGACCTGCGTGCGCACCGCGCGCGAGGTGTTCCCGCTGGTGGATCAGGCCCACGACGAGCCCAGCGCCGACCTGCTGACCCAGCGCATGCAGGTGCATGAGAAGACCGCGTGGATGCTGCGCAGCCTGCTTGAGTGACGCGACCGATCCCGTGACGGACACGGGCATTCCCCGCCCGCGTTCGGGCAGCGTGTTGCTGTCGGTGCGCCAGCTCAAGGTGCAACACCGGCTGCGGCCGCGGCTGCCGTTCGCGCCGCCGGTGCTGCTGCGCGCGGTCGATGAAATCAACTTCGACCTGCGCGCTGGCGAGACGCTGGGCGTGGTCGGCGAGTCGGGTTCGGGCAAATCGACGCTGGCGAGAGCGCTGCTCGGCGTGCAGCCGGTGGCGGCTGGCTCGATCCGCTACGACGGCCAGGAGCTGGTGGGGCGCGATGCGCGCGGCTGGCGACGGTTGCGGCGCGAGATCCAGATGGTGTTCCAGGATCCGCAAGGCAGTCTCGATCCGCGCATGCGGATCCGCGAGATCGTCGCCGAGCCCCTGGAGTTCCTGTGCCCCGAGATCGCCCCGTCGGCCCGCGCGGGTCGTGCCGCGGACATGCTGGCCTGTGTCGGCCTGGGACCGGAACTGCTCGACCGTTACCCCGCTGAACTGTCCGGCGGGCAGTGCCAGCGCGTCGGTCTCGCGCGTGCACTGGTCGTGAAGCCGCGGCTGCTGATCTGCGATGAGGCGGTGTCGGCGCTGGATGTCGTCGTGCAGGCCGAGATCCTGCAACTGCTGCGCGCGCTGCAGGCGCAGACCGGCATGGCGCTGCTGTTCATCACGCACGACCTCGGCGTCGTGCGCCGGCTCTGCGATCGCGTGCTGGTGATGTATTTCGGCCGCACGATGGAGCACGGCGAGGTGCGCACGGTACTGACCCATCCGCGGCATCCCTACACGAAGGCGCTGCTGGCCTCGTTGCCCGGTACCGGCGCGACGGAAAGGGCCACGTTCCTGCGCGGCGGCGAGGCCCCGGACGTGACCGTACCGCTGACCGGCTGCCTGTTCACCGCGCGCTGTCCGATGGCCGACGAACAGTGCCCGCGCCGCGTGCCGCATACGCACCGCCTGCGCGACGGCACCGCCGTCGCCTGTCACTACGTGTCGGATTCCTGGGCGCCACCGATCCGCGCGGCTTAGGCAGGCCGCCTACGGCGTGCAGCTCGGCTTCTTGCCGGCCGCGCGCGCCTGCTCGTACAGCGGCTGGACCCTGGCCAGGTTGTTGTTCAGGTCCTGGATGCGCGTGCTCGCCGAGGGGTGCGTGGACAGGAACTCCGGCGGCGCACCGCCGTTGGCCCTCTGCATGTTCACCCACAGCCTTGCGGCCTCGGCGGGATCGAAGCCGGCGCGCGCCATCAGCTGCTGGCCGAGGATGTCCGCCTCGCTCTCGTCGCCGCGTGAGTAGGGCAGCAACAGGAGCAGGTTGGCGCCCATGCCGATCATGTCGGCCGACATGCCGGTGGCCGAGGCCAGCACCGAGACGCCCAGCTGCGCCGCCATCTCGTTGGACACGCGCGAGGCCGAATGGCCGGCGAGCACGTGCGAAACTTCATGGCCGATGACTGCGGCGAGCTGGTCCTGGTTCGCGGTCACCTTCAGCAGGCCGGTATAGACGCCGATCTTGCCGCCCGGGAGCGCGAAGGCGTTGACGTCCTTCGATTCGAACACCTGCACCTCCCAGGCACCGCCGACTTCGCGCGTGATGGCGCCGGCGACGCATTGCACGTAGCCGTTGACCTTGGCGTCACGGGTCGGCGGCGTGTCGGTCTTGAGCTTCTGGAAGGCCGCGATGCCCATCTGCGACATCTCGGCGTCGGACACCAGGCGCAGCTGCTTGCGTCCGGTGGGCGAGGTCGCGCAGGCCGCGGCCACGGCGGTGGCGAGAACGACGAGAACGGCAGTGCGGAAAGTCATGTGCGGTCTCGAAGAGAATCGGGAGTGCCGGCGCGCATGATAGTGGAGGTGCCGATGAATTGGCTCTGAACCCTTGCGTGCGCGCCGCGCGGTCTGGAAGATGCGCCCAGAGCAACGGAGTCGCCATGGACGCGCGCATCCTCGTCGGCAAGGGCGAGACGCCTCAGGTCATCCTGGGTGCCTATGCCAATCGACACGGCCTGGTCGCCGGCGCGACCGGTACCGGCAAGACCGTGACGCTGCAGGTGCTCGCCGAGGGATTCTCCGAAATCGGCGTGCCCGTGTTTGCCGCCGACATCAAGGGAGACTTGTCCGGCATCGCGCTGCCCGCCGCGCCCAATCCGAAACTGGCCGAGCGCGCCCAGCGGGTGGGCATGGACGCTTGGGCGCCGGCGGCGACACCGACGGTGTTCTGGGACGTGTTCGGCGAGCAGGGTCATCCGATCCGCGCGACCGTGTCCGACATGGGGCCGCTGCTGTTCGCGCGCCTGCTCGACCTGTCGGATGTACAGGCGGCGGTGCTGAACCTGGTGTTCAAGTATGCCGACGATCAGGGCCTGCTGCTGATCGACCTCAAGGACCTGCGCGCGACACTCAACCACGTCGCGGCCAACGCCAAGACGCTGGGCGCCGAGTACGGGCTGGTGAGCGCTGCCTCGGTCGGCGCGATCCAGCGCGCGCTGCTGCAGCTGGAACAGGATGGCGCCGCGGCATTCTTCGGCGAGCCGGCGCTGGACCTCAATGACTTCATGCGCACCGACCTGACCGGGCGCGGCATCGTCAACCTGCTGGCGGCCGACCGCCTGTTCCTGCGCCCGCGGCTGTATGCGACTTTCCTGCTGTGGCTGCTGTCGGAGCTGTTCGAAAACCTGCCGGAGCGGGGCGACGCCGACCGGCCGCGGCTGGTGTTCTTCTTCGACGAGGCGCACCTGCTGTTCAAGGATGCGCCCAAGGCGCTGGTCACTCAGGTCGAGCAGGTCGTGCGTCTGATCCGCTCCAAGGGCGTCGGCGTGTACTTCGTCACGCAGAGCCCGCTGGACCTGCCCGATGCCGTGCTCGGCCAGCTCGGCCACCGCGTGCAACATGCGCTGAGGGCGTTCACGCCGCGTGACCAGAAGGCCGTGCGCGCCGCAGCCGAGACCTTCCGTCCGAATCCGAAGCTGGACGTCGCGCAGGCGATCACCGAACTGGCGGTCGGCGAGGCGCTGGTGTCGATGCTGCAGGACCAGGGCATCCCGGGCGTGGTCGAGCGTACGCTGATCCGCCCGCCGCGCTCCCGCATCGGGCCGGTGACGGCGGACGAGCGGCGCTCGATCCTGGCGCGCAGCCCGCTGGCCGGGCGCTACGACCAGGCCGTCGATCGTGAATCCGCCTACGAACGGCTCGCCGGCGCGACGGCGGCATCGACGCCGCCGCAACCGCCGTCCGCCGACCGCGGCTGGTGGGACCGGGCGCAGCAGCCGACGCCGCGCGCGCCGGCGCGGCGGACCGACTCGCTGGTCGAATCCACCCTCAAGAGCGCGGCCCGCAGTGCTGCATCCTCGGTCGGCCGCGAGCTCGGCCGGCAGATCCTGCGCGGCCTGCTGGGCGGGCGCAGCCGGCGCTGAGCGGGGCCGCCGCGGATATACTGCGCGGCCCTTGCCGCTGCCTCGCGCCACCGATCCATGTCCGTCCATCGTTCCGCCCCCGCGTCCGCGACCGGCGCGCACGCGCTGCGGGCGCGGCTGGAAACGGGCTGCGCCAAGCTCGGCATCGCGTTGCCGGCTGCGGCGTTCGACCGGCTGCTGGCCTATCTGGCGGAACTGCAGAAGTGGAACGCGGCGTACAACCTGACCGCCGTGCGCGATCCGGCGGACATGGTCACGCGCCACCTGCTGGATTCGTTGACGGTGTTGCCCTGGATCCATGGCCGTGTGCTCGATGTCGGCGCGGGTGCCGGCCTGCCGGGCCTCGTGCTGGCGATCGCGGCGCCGACGCTGCAGGTCACGGTGCTCGACAGCAACGGCAAGAAGGCGCGCTTCATGCGCCATGCCGTGCGCACGCTCGGGCTGGCCAACGTCGCGGTCGTCGAAGGGCGGGTGGAGGAATTTGCAGCCCCCGATGGCTTCGATTGCATCGTCAGCCGCGCGTTTTCCGCACTGGACGACTTCTTCCGGCTGACCCGGCATCTACTGGCGCCGGGTGGTCAATGGATCGCCATGAAGGGCAAACTAGACGCCGGGGAGCTGGCGGCCGTATCCGCCGGCGTCGTCATCCAGCACGTCCACCGTCTGACCGTGCCCGGCCTGGCCGAGGAGCGGCACGCGGTCGTCGCCGCACCGTTGCAGATAGAACCATGAGTTACGTCATCGCGGTCGCCAATCAGAAGGGCGGGGTCGGAAAAACCACGACCTCGATCAATCTTGCGGCTTCGCTGGCCGCGACCAAGCGCCGCGTGCTGCTCGTCGATCTCGATGCGCAGGGCAATGCGACGATGGGCGTCGGCGTGGACAAGAGCACGCTGACGCGGACCGGCCGCGACGTGCTGCTGGAACAGGCGCCGATCCGCGAAGTGATCCAGGAACTGCCGAGCCTGGGCCTGTGGCTGCTGCCGGCCAACGGCGACATGACCGAAGCCGAGATCAAGCTGCGCGACGTGGCCGTCGGCGACTTCGCGCTCAGGACCGCGCTCGCCGAGGTCGCCGACGAATACGACTACATCGTGCTCGATTGCCCGCCGGCGCTGTCCAAGCTGACCGTCAACGCGCTGGTCGCCGCCGACGGCGTGCTGATCCCGATGCAGTGCGAGTACTACGCGCTGGAGGGACTGTCGGCGCTGATGGACACGATCCAGAAGATCCGCCGCGTGATCAATCCGCGGCTGGAAGTCGAGGGCCTGCTGCGCACGATGTACGACCCGCGCAACAACCTCGCGGTGGACGTCTCCAACCAGCTGATCCAGCACTTCGGCGACAAGGTCTATCGCACGCTGGTGCCGCGCAACGTGCGCCTCGCCGAGGCGCCCAGCCACGGCCTGCCGGCGATGCTCTACGACCCGGCCTCCAGCGGCGCCAAGGCCTATCTCGCGCTCGCCGGCGAGGTGTTGCGACGCCACGACGGCGGACAGATGAGGCTTTCCGCATGAGCGTGAAGAAAAGAGGATTGGGTCGCGGGCTCGAATCGCTGCTCAGCAGCGTGTCCGCACCCGCCGACGACAACGCTGGCGAGTCACTGCGCGAACTGGCGCTCGACAGCTTGCATCCCGGCCGCCACCAGCCGCGCCGGCACTTCGATGACGAGGCGCTGCAGGCCCTGGCGGAGTCGATCCGGTCGCAGGGCGTGGTGCAGCCGATCGTCGCGCGGCCGTCCGGTGCCCACAAGTACGAGATCGTCGCCGGCGAGCGCCGTTGGCGCGCGGCGAAGCTGGCCGGGCTCAACACCGTGCCGGTGGTCGTCCGCACGCTCGACGAGCGCGGCGCGATGGCGGTGGCGCTGGTCGAGAACATCCAGCGCGCCGACCTGAACCCTCTCGAAGAAGCCGAAGCCTTGCACAAGCTGATCGAGGACTGCGGCCTGACGCACGAAAAGGCCGCGGAAGCCGTCGGCCGTTCGCGCGCGCACATCAGCAATCTGCTGCGCCTGATCGAACTCAATGCCGACGTACAGAAGCTGGTGCGCGAAGGCCGCCTGAGCCTGGGTCACGCCAAGGTGCTGCTCGGCATCCACGGTCCGCGGCAGTCCGCGCTGGCCAAGCTGGTCGCCGAGCAGCAGATGTCGGTGCGTCAGACCGAGGCCCTCGTCCATGCCGAAGGCAGGCCGGCCGCACCGCGGGCGAACAAGCCGCGCGCACCGGCCCTGGAGAAGGAGATCAGCGCGCGGATCGGCCTGCCGGTGCGCCTGCACCAGGCGGAGTCCGGCCGCGGCAAGCTGACGGTGTCGTTCCGCAGCGCCGAGGAGCTGCAGAAACTGCTCGGGCGCCTCGGCTAGGCGACCGGGCGCTTACGACGGACTGCCCGGCAGATCCACCGGCGGCAGCGGTTGCACCGGGACGTCCGGGACCAGCGGATCCACGCCGGCGTCGATGACCAGTTCGGCAGCGATCTGCAGGACCGCGGCCGATACGTTCGCCTTCGCGACCAGGGTCGGCGGTGAGGCGACCTGCACGATCTGACCGGCGTGCGCTTCGACGCTGCCCTCGGGGTTGCTGACCCGCGCGGCGCCCGCGTTGACCACGACATAGACGTGCCCCCGATCGGGACCGCAACGCTGGTCGCAGACGACGGTCGAAAAATCCGCGTCCGCCGAGGTGACCGTGGCCCTGGGGGTCAGCACCTTGGGGCGCACGGCGCCGGCGATGACGCGCAGTCCACCTCGTTCGATCTGGAACAGGGCCTCGCTGACGGCAGGGTCGAAGCTGCGGACCTGTGCCTGTGAGCGCGTGGCGATGACCAGCAGGGCGTCGTCCTCCATCCACCACTGCAGGCGCCCATCGACCGGGGTGCGCAGCGTGTCGCCCGAACGCACGACGTCGTCCTTGGCGAGCGGCAGATGCTGCCCGTCGCGGAGTACCTCGGCCGCGCCGATGACCCGGGTCACGCGCCCGGCGGCTTCCGTGAAGGCGAGCGCCGTCCCCGCGCCGAGCGCCAGCAGCGCGCCCGCCCAGCCCAAGATCGTTCGATGCTTCATCATGGCGACCCCCTGCCCATGGGTACCCAAGCCGGGCCAGTTTAAGCCATTTCCGCCACGGTCGTCGCGCCCGGCGGGGGCGCGGGTTCCGCGGCCCGGCGTCGCTTCCGCGAGCTCGACGAGCAACCCGCCGAAAGCGCCATCAGGACGAGCAGGGTGGCGGCATTGGCCGGGATCTGCAGGTTGAAGTCGGCGGTGGAATGGATGGCGATCGCCAGCATGCCCATCAGCGCGGCGAAGGCGACGGCCGCCGCCATGCGCCGCCGGCGCCGCACCAGGATGGCCAGCGCGTGCAGCGCATGGGCCAGGACGAAGATGGCCAGGAGTCCGCAGCCGACGGTCCCGGTCTCGATCAGGAATTCGATGTAGTCGTTGTGGGCATGATCGAAATAAGGGTCCAGCTCGGCGCTGCGATATGGCGCGAACGCCACGGCGAAGGTGCCCAGCCCGGCCCCCGTGGTCCAGTAGGCATCGATCGCGGGGGGGGCGTGGCGCAGGAACACCGCGCGGGAATCGCTGCTCAGGTCGGTCTGTTCGAGGCGCTGGATCACGCGGTCGAGGCCATACCAGTTGCTGACGACGAGAATGTCGATCGCGACGATGCTGGCGAACAGCGCGAAAGCGCGCAGCGCGTAGCGGCGATGGCGCAGCAGGATGAACAACATGGCGCACAGGCACAGGCTGGACACGAAGGCGACATTGCCCATGCGCGAGCGGGTCAGGACCAGGGCGATCGCCATGACGATCAGCGCCAGGCGTGCGCGCATCTTGGTGCTGAACAGCAGCGCGATCAGGGCGAGCGCACGCTGGCGCAGCGAGCGCTGCGCGCCGCTGCTCCCCAGATCGGCGAGGATCAGCCCCAGGGCGGCCGCGCCGGCGAGCTCCAGGTAGCCGGCCAGATGGTTGCGGTTGACGAAGGTGCCGGTGGCGACGCGGCGGTAGTGCTGCTTGGCCTCGAAGAAGCCCCACTCCAGGCCGGAGAGCGTCATCAGGCTGCCGTACAGTGCCTGGAACAGGCCGGCGGTCGCGACGACGCCCAGGACCAGCCCCATGCGCCGGCGGTCGCCGCAGCACGACAGCACGATCAGCACGTACAGGCAGCAGTAACCTGCGGAAAGTAGCCAGGCGTCGGCCGTCTGCGACGGCGCGATGCTCAGGCGCATCTGCGGCGGCGTGTCGAGCAGCTCCGCGGCCGTGGCGTAGAGCTGCGCGCTGGACGGCGACCAGCGCGCGACGACTGCCGCATCCATCGGCCAGAGCTGAAAGCCGATCCAGGCCAGCCACAGCACCCACCACAGCAGCGGCAGCGCCAGCTGGCGCGCGAGCCCGTGCGGCACCGGTGCGCGGCCTGCCGCGACGAGCGCCAGGCGCAGCGCGAGCAGGCCGGCCGAGACGGCGACCAGCAGATCGGCTGCCCATGGACGGTGGCTGCCCCAGGGCAGCGGCAGCCAGAACAGGAACGCCAGGGTCGCGGCGAACAGCGCGCGGTCGGACCACGACCTCATCGGCTTCGGGGGCAGGGTCATCGTCGCAGCGGCAGCAGGTGACGTTCGCGGCACCAGGCCTCGGACTTGGCGGGCAGCGCGGGCTTGGCGCACTCGGCGCGCAGGTACGCGACGTTGGCGCACCACTCGTCGATCGGCAGCTGGCCGCGCTGGGCCGCGCACCAAGTCTGGTCGCGCCGCAGCCGCGCGATCTCGAACAGGAACGCCGCGCGATCTCGCTGCAGCGTGTAAGCCATGCTGTCGCGCCACAGGGCGCGCAGCGGCGGATCGCCGAAGCGCCAGCGCTGCACGCCGTCGAAGGCAATGGCCCGGTGCACGGCCAGCGAGTGCGGCGTGCGTGTCAGCGCCATCTCGTACATCCGGCGCACGCGCGCGCCGAGCGGCGGCTGCGTGCCGGCCAGGCGTGCGAGGTACAGCCAGGCATAACCGTCGGCCGGATTGGTCTGCACTGCGCGTTCGCCGTGCTCGATCGACCGGGTCCACTCAGCGTCGGCGCTGAGCGACTGGGCCAGATAGCGATGATGCGCCGAGCGCCACGGCGCGAGTCGGACCGCGATCGCGGCGGCGTCGCGGCCGCTGCTGCGGCCTTGCGTCTGCCGCACCAGATCCGCTGCGGTGCTGGCGTACAGGCTGGACACGAATGCGACGCTGCCGGCGGCCGCCACCAGCAGCACGGGTGCGACGCAGACGGCGGCGAACAGGCGCTGAGCGGCACGGGCTGGCCCGTGGTGCGGTCCGGGTCGTGCGCTCAACGCCGGAAACCCCGACCGGTGGAGCGGGACATGCGCGGCCTCAGCCGTAGTACCCGTAGACGTAGTGGTACGAGTCCGCGTAGTGGCTGTTGCGCCGCACGTCCACTTGGTTGACGAGCAGGCCGATCACCGGGATCGACGCGAGGCGCAGCTGCTTCAGCGAGTTCTTCACCGCGCGGCGCGTCGTCGCATCGGACTTGACGACGAACAGCAGCCCGTCGGCCTGGCGGCCGAGCACCAGGGCGTCGGCGGCCGACTGCACCGGCGGCGAATCGAGCACCACGCGCGTGAAGCGCTTGTTGAGCTCGGCCAGCAGCTCCGCGAAGGGCGCCGAGGCCAGCAGCTCGGTGGAGTTCTTGGGGATCTTGCCGGCCGGCAGAATCCAGATCGAGCCCTGTTCATGCCAGTGCAGGCACTCGTCGAGCGGGCACTCGCCGTCCAGCGCGTGGGTCAGCCCCTTGGCGTCGGCCGGCAGGCCGAACAGCTTGCGCAGCGACGGCTTGCGCAGGTCGGTTTCGACCAGCACGACCTTGTCGGTCGCCGCCAGTGTCAGCGCCAGCGCGCTGGACACGCTGCTCTTGCCTTCGGCCGGCACGGACGACGACACGACGATGCGCTTGAGGCGGCTGCCGGCGTCGCTCAGCCGCAGCGCCGCGCACGTACTGCGCATGCCCTCGGAAAACGGGGTGTGGGCCTTCTCGATGAAGTACTTCGGCAGGTTCTGCTTGCGACCCGCCAGTCCCGACACCAGCGGCAGGACGCCGAGGACCGGCATCTGGCCGAGGGCTTCGAGCTCTTCGGCGCTGCGCACGCCGTCATTGAGCAGGTGATGCAGGATGGCCAGAACGATGCCCAGCGCGAATCCGCCGATCGTGGCGAGCAGGATGATCCGCTTCTTCTGCGGCGAGGATGGTTCGTAGGGCACCACCGCCGGGTCGATGACGCGCGCGGAAATGGCCTGATAGCTGCCGGCGACGTCGGTCTCCTTGAAGCGCGCCAGGAAGGTGTTGTACAGCTCGCGGTACGTGGTCACGTTGCGCTGGAGCACGGACAGCTCGTAGTCCTTGCGGTCGAGCTGCCGGATCTGCGTGCGCGAGGCTTCCAGCTGCTGCGCGGCGGCACGCTCGCTGTCCAGCGCGATCTCGTATTCCGCGCGGATGCCGCGCGCGGCGATTTTGAGTTGTTCGTTGAGCGCCGCCTCGGCGGTGGCGAGCCGCGCCTTCGCGGTGGTCATCTGCGGATGGCGGGGGCCGTAGCGGTCTTCGAGGGCCTTGACCGCCTCCTGGGCTTCGAGATAGCTGTTGTTGGCCCTTTGCACGACCGGGTCGATCAGCAGCGTGCTGATGTCGCGCAGCCGCTGCGGATCGGCGCCGGCCTCGCGGATCTTCTGATAGGTGCTCTGCAGCTCGATGCGCTTGCGCTGCGCCTCGCGCAGGCGTTTCGAGTAGTCCGAGACCTCCTCCTCGGTCAGGCTGCGTGCGCCGCCGACGTTGACCAGCTGCTCCTGTTCCCGGAAACGCTGCAGCTCGGCCTCGGCGGTCTGCAGGTTCTTCTGGATCTCGGCCAGCTTGTCGGTGAGCCAGCTCGTCGCCTTGGTCGTGGCCTCGAGTCGGGCTTCCAGCCCGCTTTCGATGAACAGGTCGGCGAGCGTATTGGCCACCTGCGCGGCCAGTTCCGCCGAGTAGGCCTCGAACTGGACGTTGATGACGCGCGTGCGGCCATAGGGCTCGACCGTCAGCCGTTCCAGGAAATCGTCGATGACCTCCTCGCGCCGCTGCGCCTCGGGGACCGGTTCCAGGAACGATGCGGGATCCGGCAGAAACGGCAGATAGCGGCGCAGATCGACGGATTGCAGCGGACCGGCCTTCGGCGCGAACTCCGGGTTGTTGACCAGATCGAGCCGGTCCACCGCGCGGCGCGCCAGTTCGCGCGACTTCAGGACCGCGAGTTGCGCGCCGAGGAACTCGAATTCCGGCATTTCGGTGTCGTACACGTCGCGCAGCGTGGCGACGTGCTGGTTCTGCGATTCGACCAGCAGCGCCACCTTGCCGGTGTACATCGGCCGCAGTGAAAACGTCACGAGCGCCGCTGCGGCGGCGCTCAGGATCGTCAGTCCGAGGATGCCCCACTTGTAGCGCGCGAAGTCGCGGATCAGCTGGGGAAAATCGATGAGGTCGGCGCTCGGCTCGCCGATGTTGACGATCTCTGGCTTCATGTCGTTCAAAAGAGCCGCTCTTCAACGATGATGTAATCGCCCGGATAGACGGGCGATTGCAGCTCGGCGCGTGTCCGCCCCTGCTCGCCGGCCCAGTGGCGCTGGATGTAGATGCGGCTGCTCGAAGCGAACGCGGTCAGGCCGCCGGCCAGCGTGAGGGCGCGTTCGACATTGAGATCGAGGGCGTATGGATAGGCGCCCGGCTGCCGCAC
This sequence comes from Fontimonas sp. SYSU GA230001, assembly GCF_040066175.1. NCBI lineage: Bacteria > Pseudomonadati > Pseudomonadota > Gammaproteobacteria > Nevskiales > Nevskiaceae > Fontimonas > Fontimonas sp. SYSU GA230001. The sequence continues at coordinate 119,887 of NZ_JBEAAM010000002.1, read as the reverse complement.
CTGGCCGCCGATATACACCGGGCGATAGCGCGCCAGGGCGACGCGCACGTCCGGGTTCACCAGAAAGCCGCTGCGCAGGCCGTCGCGGACTTTCCCCTCGAGCTGGCGCACGGTGAGCCCGGATGCCTGCACCTTGCCGAGGAACGGGTAGTTGATGAATCCGGACGGATCGATCAGCGCGTCCAGCGACAGCTCCGGCTCGCCGAGCACGTCGATGCGCACGACATCGCCGCCGTCGAGGCGGTACACCGAGGCGTCGAGCGGGTTGGCCGGCACGACGGTCTTCGGCGTGGCGGCCGGCTGTGCGCGCGGATTGTCGGGCAGGGGTCGGGCCTGCGGCTGCGGTACCGGTGAAAAGCATGCGCAGAGAGTGGTCGCAGCGAGCACGAGGCCGGCGAGCGTTCGGAGGGAACTAGTCATCAGCAACAAGGGGCCAGGTTCGAGTCAGCGCGCGTAGCGCGCGCCGAGGTATGCGTAGAAACGTTCGTAGTTGGCGAAGTTCACTTCCGAGTCCCTCTGGCCGTGGCTGGCGAGGCCCAGCAGCGCCAGGTACGGCGTCAGCTGGTACTCGGCGGACAGGCCGTAGCCCCACGATTCGTCCTGACGGCTCGACCCGATGAAGCTCGAGGTCATGTAGCGGACCGTGGCCTGTGTCTGCATGAGCGGCGTCCACTGCTCGCTCCACGTCAGGGTGCCGTAGCGGTTGTCGATGAAGTCCACTGTGTTGAGGAAGCTCTCCTGCGCGGTGCGCCCGGTCTGCAGCAGGAGCTTGCGCACCGCCCGGGGCGCCCACGTCAGCTCGGCGAGCCAGTCGAAACGCTGGAACGAGTCGCGGTTGGGATCCGTCGGGTTGCGGTCCACGTAGCCGACGCGGAAGTCGCCGGAGGTTTTCGCCGTCGCCGCCCAACGGGCGCCGAGCAGGTAGCGCAGCGTGGTCGCGCCACGGTCGAAGGCGCCGGGGGCGACGTCCTCGAAGTAGGTGCGCTGCCCGGCGACGACCAGGAACACCGAGGACTTCGTCGTCATGTTCAGGTAAGTCGTCAGATAGGCGCTGGTCTTCTCATGGCTGAGGAACCGGGTGACGGCCTCGTTGTTGGTGTACTCCTTGTTGAGTCCGCCCAGGCCGAGTTCGAAATTCAGGCGGTCGCTGGGCAGACCGGCGAGATAGCGCAGCTCGGTCTGCGTCTCGCGCCAAGTGTCGATCTTGCGGTCCTCGAGCGGCGTGTTCTCCGTCCGTTCGGTGCCGAACGGATTGTGCCCGTTGCGCAGACGCGCTTCGAAGTCGAACTGATGGCGGGGTGCGGACTGCCACCGGCTGCCGAGTTTCAGGGCGGAGTCGAAGTAGTCGTCCGCGTTGCCGGGCAGGTCGTACCAGCCGGCCTCGGCATTGGCCGCGGCGCTGAACGTGAACCGCGACAGCTTGCGCGTCAGCGAAAGCTCGGGCCGCACGATCAGTCCGGACCCGCTGTCCTCCGCCGCCTTGCGTGCGTAGAAGAAGTTGGTCGTGTAGTCCGTGCCGACTTCGAGGGAGGTCCGCAATCGGGAGCCGGATTCGGGATCACCGGCATAGCCGGAGAGCCCTTGCGCACGCACGCCGAGACTCGCGCACAGCGCAGCTGCACCCAGACAGCAGGCGACGACACACCGCTTCGATGTGAACTTCATATGGAACCCGGGTTACTGAGGATTTCCCACCGCGTCTCCCCCCGGAAACTGTGTCGCCCCTGGCGCTAAATCTACACTGATCCAGTGACCGGATGCACGGCGACGCTGCCGACGCCAAAGCGATCCGTTCAGCGCGGGGAGGAGTTGCGCCGACCGCGGAAGGCTAGCAGCGCGAGAAAGTGCATATTGTGAAACAGGTATCGCCGCCACAGGCGGCGCGGCTCGGTCGCCAGCCGGTACAGCCATTCGAGGCCCAGACGCTGCAGCAGTCGCGGTGCCTGTGGCTTGACCCCGGCGCAGAAGTCCACGGCGGCGCCGATGCCGAGCATCACCGCCCCCAGCTCGCCGACATGGCGCATCATCCACAGCTCCTGGCGCGGACAGCCCAGGGCGACGAACAGGATCCGCACGCCCGCGGCCGTGATCCGGCCGACGTAGTCGCGGTCGGCCTCTTCGGACCAGCCGCCGTGCGGCGGCGACAGCGCCAGACGCAGGTCGAGTCCGGGCAGGTCCGAGGCGAGCTTGGTCTGCAGCAACTCCAGGACGTGCGGGCTGCCGCCAAAGAATCCGACCGGCGTGCCGCTGCGCCGGGCGGCGTCGAGCAGCGCCCAGGTCAGGTCGGCGCCGCGAACCTGGCGGGCGCCGGACGCGCCGCGGAGACGCTGCAGCCAGTAGATCGGACGGCCGTCGGCGAATACCCATTCGGCTGATTCGACGGCAGCGCACAAGGCCGGATCCCGGTGCGCCTCGCTGCACATGTGCGTGTTGAACAGCACCGCGTAGCCGCGTCCGCCGTCCTGGACCCGGCGCAGGATGGAAGACACCGCGCCTTCGAGATCGGCGACCTGCACGCCGAAGCCCAGGATCGGGGTGCGCGCTGTAGTCATCTCAGCCATGGTGCGCCGGCGTGTTGGTCGTGCCGAGGGCCTGCGCGTAGGCGGCCTGCAAGCGTTCCAGCACGACGCCGGGCGAGTAGTTCTGCGCGTAGCGCGCCCGCGCCAGCTGTGCCATGCGTTGCAGCCGTGACTCGTCCGCGAACAGCCGCTGGACGCACGAGGCCAGATCCGCGGCGTCGCCCGGTGCGAAGATCTCGCCGGTGCGGCCCGGTTCGACCAGTTCCGGCAGTGCGCCGATGCGCGCCACCAGCGCCGGCACCGCGTGGGCATAGGCCTCGATGACGCCGCGGCCGAAGGTTTCGTACCAGCGCGAAGGGAAGGCGATCAGCTTGGCGCGCGCCATGCGCGCCGAAACCTCGGCCGGGTCGAGGCGACCGGTGAAATGGACACGCCCGGACGGGCCATGGGCGGCTGCCAGTGCTTCGAGCGCGCGGCGCTGTGGTCCGTCGCCGATGATCTCCAGACTCGGCGCAGCTTCCGGCAGCAGCGCCCAGGCGCGGACCAGATCCGCAGCGCCTTTCTCGGGATCCAGGCGCCCGACGAACAGGACCCGATGGTCGCGGTCCTTCCAGGCCGTCGTCGCGCCGGAATCGCGGACGAAATTGGGAACGGCCACGATGCGGTCGCCGGGGATGCCGGATTCGATCAGCGACTGGCGCATGAACGCCGAGTTCGCGATCAGCAGTCGCGGCTTGTTCTTGAGAGTGCCGAGCCGGCGGTGGAGGGCGATGGTTGCGGCCAGTGGCACGGTCGCGGGCCGGCTCGCCCGGTAGCAGCCGTGCTGCAGCGCCGGCCGGACACTGGCCCGGTCGAGGCAGGCGCGGCACGGCATGCCATCGCGGTAGGCGATGCCCGCAGCACACCAGCTGCGGTAGTTGCGGATGCTGGCCACCGTGGGCACGCCCAGCCGGGCCAGCGTCCAGTACACGGAGGGTGACAGCAGGGGGAAGGTGTTCTCGACGTGTGCCAGGTCGGGGCGGAAGTGCGCCACGGTGCGTGCGAGCCTGCCGTGGTTCAGCGGGTTCCAGGGTGTCAGCAACGCCGCCTCGAACAATGCGAGCGGACGGGTCGCCGCGATGTCGTCGCTGTGGCGTTCGAACGTCTCGACGACATGGCCGGCCTCGGCCAGCAGGTTCCGGATGCTCTGGAAACTGACGTTCTCGCCGCTGGGCATGCTGCTGCGGTAATGGCTGTGAATCAGCAGGATGCGCATCGTTTCAACGGATCGGCCGGGCTCCCCGCGCGCAAGTGTGCCTGCTTTGCCGGGTGCGCGCATCGAGGGGCGAGCCGTGGTTGACCCCCAGCACGCAGTCCGATAAACGTACGCGCAGGGCGGTTCCGGCACGATTGAAGGCGCCCGCATCCAGCGCGCCCTCGCGGAGAGGACTCTTGCCCATGTTGGTCTTGCTCAGGTTTGCGAACCGGAAAACGCGGAACAGCCGCGCGCTGCGCAGGGTCGGGGTCTGGGCCTACGCGACCGCATTGCGCGCCAATGTCTTCCTGCCGCCGCCGCGCGTCTTTCTGAACGGGCCGGGCAAGTCGGGTACGCACTTGCTGTCCGACTGTCTGTCGCTGCTGCCGCGGATGATCTTTTCGGGCCGGCATTTCTCGCTGGCCGAGTTCACGGCACCGCCGAGCCGCCCCGAGGACGTGCACGTCCAGCATACCGAACCCTTCGTCACGCTCGATGAGCCGGCGCTGCGGCGATTCATCGGGCGTTGCCGCAACGGCACCTTCGTCACCGCGCACGCGACCTACCACCCTGCGCTGCACGAGATGCTCCGGGAACTGCAGTTCCGGCATGTGCTGCTGCTGCGCGATCCGCGCGACATCGCGGTTTCCTACGTGCACTACGTGATGCGCGAGACGCATCATCATCACCATGCGTACTTTGCGCAGTCGCTGGCCAGCGACGACCAGCGCTTGATGGCGACCATCCGGGGATTCTCCGCGATTCCCGGCGTCGAAGCGCTCGCGCCGATCGGCACCCGGTTGCGGGGCTTCGTGCAGTGGTGCGAGGACCCGTCGGTGCTGGTGTGCCGTTATGAGCAGCTCGTCGGTCCCCGTGGCGGCGGCAGTCTGGATGCGCAGATCCGCGAGGTGCGGCGGATCGCGGAGTTCGTCGGGCGTCCGATCGACGAGAGCCGGGCCCTGGCGGTGGCCGACGGGATGTTCAGCGAGAAGAGCCTGACCTTCAGGAAAGGCGGCACCGGCGATTGGCAGCATCACTTCGGGCCAGACCATCGCGCGGCGTTCAAGGAAGCGGCCGGCGACGTGCTGGTGCGGCTGGGCTACGAGCGCGGTGATCGCTGGTGAACCGGCGCAGGCTGCCGGCCTGGCTACGCGGACCGGGCGGCCGCACTCGCGTCGCGCTGGGGGTCTGGCGCATCCGGCGGCGTTTCGACCAGTGACAGCGGGCGCGGCGCGCGAACGGATGCGCGCGCTTCGATGATCAGCACGAGCCCGATCACGAACAGCAGGATGCCGAACGGCTGACGCGTGGGCAGCGCGTAGGAGGATGTCGTCATCCCGTCCACCATGAACATCGCCAGCAGGATCATGGCCACGCGGGCGCCATGCCGCAGTTCCGCGGAGATGCCGCGCATGCGCAAGACCCGGACGCCGCGATGGACGACGATGCCGAGGATCCCCAGGTAGATCGCGAATCCGGTCCAGCCGGCGGCGACGAGGACTTCCAGGTGCGAGTTGTGCGCCTCGCCGATCCGTTCGACCAGGAGCCCTTCGTAGCGGTAGGCGTCGCTGGTCACCGCGTCGATGTTGAGGAACATGTTGCGGAAACCGGTCGAATAGCCGAATCCCCAGGGGCGCTCGGCGATCTCCCGGAACGTCCAGCTCCACACGGTGGTGCGATGACTCAGCGTCGTCACCGAGTCGGCACTGCCGCCACGGTACCAGGTCGCCTGCAGCAGGCCGCTGAATGCTGCGACCAGGGCCAGCAGTATCGACGCGACGATCGACGTCAGCAGCAGCTTCTGCATCAGCCGCCGCCGCTCGGGGTGCGTGCGAATCCACAGCACCCACACGCCCAGCGCGCCGATCGCCACCGTCACGTAGGCGGCGCGGGTCCGCGCCATCCAGACCGCCGCAAGACTGAATGCGATCCAGAACAGTTCGGTCGCGCGGTTCCGCAGACCGAACGCGAGGAAGTACAGAGAGATCACGAAGACGGTGGGGCCGAGCGTCTGCTGCACGCCCAGGCGGCCGCCGCGCACGCGGATGCCGGTCGGCACCCACTGGACGATGCCGCGCTGATCCGTGAGATAGGCCAACATCACCAGGCCCATCAGCACGCCCGCCAGCAGCCTCAGTGCGCCCAGCAGGTCCAGCGCGCCGTGGTCGAGTCGTGCCCCGGTGGACGCGAACTGGGCGGTGACCAGCATCGCCAGGCCGAGCAGCAGGCTCATGCTCAACGTCGCGACGATCGAAGGCGACCACAGCGACGATGTCGCGAACAGCAGGCACAGGAACCCGCTCAGGGCCAGCAGCGGTCCGTTGCGCCGATGCACGCCGCGGCGCAGCGGTCCTGCGAGGTACAGCAGGGCGAGCCCGCCGGCGAGCGCGTACACGGCCAGCTGCCACAGGATCCAGGCATCGATCTGTCCCTGCAGCGACGCCAGCGCCCCGCGCCGCTCGTCGCGCAGCATCGGCGGGCCGGACGCGATCAGCAGCATCGGCAAGGCCCACCAGAGGTGCCTCAGGCGTGTGACAGGGTGCCGGAGCGGGGCCGAGCTGTTCACGGACATGGCGCCGGGCAATGCCTGGAGGTGCGGATGGGCGGTGACGCGGGAATGATCCATCGGCGCACGATCAGGTGCCCACGCGCAGGGCATCGAGCGCCGGTTCGACCTGCAGCAGCGCGTCCGTCAACCGCTGGCCGCAGCTCTGCCAGCTGTAGCGCTGTGCCAGCCGCAGACCACGCTCGATGTGGTCCGCGACCCGTGGTGGATCGTCGAGCGCCGCGAACGCGCGCGCCCAGCTCTCCGGCTGGCCCGGCGTCACGAAGATTCCGGCCTCGCCGAAGGTTTCCCGGTGGACCGGGATGTCCGACAGGATCACCGGCCGGCCCACGGCCATCGCTTCGAGCGGGGGGCGCCCGAATCCTTCGAGCAGCGACGGGTACACCAGGGCGGAGCAGCCCCGGTAGAGGGCGATCAGTTCGTGTTCCGGCAGGCCGTCCAGGAAGTCCACCCGATCCTGCAGGCCCAGGTTCATCACCGCACGGTGCAAGGCGCGTCCGTAGCGTGAGCGCCACGACACGATCACCAGCCGGTAGCGGTCTGCCCAGAGCGACCGCTGCTCCAGGAGCTCGAGCGTGTTCTTGTACGGCCGGTTCGCACTCACGGTCAGCAGGTAGGGCGGCCGCGACGGCTGTGCCGAGGGTGCGGGTCGCCAGTTCTGCAGGTCGATGCCGTTGGGCACCACATCGACGCGCCGCGGGTCGAGGCCGTAGAAGTCGCACAACTCGCGCTTCGCGGTCTGCGAGACGGTGAATACCGCACGCGCGCGGCGCACCACGGCGGGCAGCACGTGACGGTTGTACGCGTTGTTCACGAAATTGCGCGTCGGATAGTGATGGTGGATGAGATCGTGGATGGTCACGATCTGATTGTCGAAACCCCAGTGGCCGCGCATGTGCGGCGCGTACAGCAGATCGTCGCTGCGCAGCCCGAGTTCGCGCCGCCAGAAGCGTGCGCTCGGGTCGCGGCCAAACAGCGTGTTGCGCCACGCCAGCGGCGGCGGGCACTCGATCGGATCGTTGAACTGCGCACACCAGTACGGCGGCGCGAGCACGCGGCAGCGGAACGACCGCTCCAGGTGCCGGGCCATGTGAATCGCGTACACGCCGACGCCGGTCGTGCCGCGCGGCAGCATGGAGAGATCGACGAGGAAGCGGCGGATGCTCATGCCGCCGCCATGCGGCGCATCTCGCGCCAGCTCGAAGCCAGCGCCGCCGTCAGCCCCGGCGCCAGCCTGAGCATCGCGGCGAGCAGGCGCAGGCGCAGGTCGCCGGGCGCAAGCTGCCGCGCCTGCGCCAGGTGGGTCCGGCTGACGTCGCGGTCGCCGGCGATGCAGGCGTCGATCGCCGCCATGCGATGGATGCGCGCGCGCGTGGCCGGTTGCATCCGTGTGCCGTCGCGGGCGAGGACGCGACCGAACGCCGTCGTCAGCTGGCTGCGGCGGCGGGTCAGACTGTCGCGGCTGGCGTAGGCGCGAGTGACCGGCTCGGCGATTTCGACGATGCTGAAACGTTGTGCGAGGCGCAAGCAGAGATCCCAGTCCTCGCCGGCCTGGATCGTCGCATCGAAGCCGCCGATGTCTGCCAGCGCGGCGCGCCGGAACAGCATCGCCTGGCAGTGCGCAAAGCAGGCTCTGGCAATGGCGTCGAAGTCTACCGGCTGCGGTCCGCCGTCGCTGCGCGGCGCGACCCAGCGGCACACCTGAAGTCCGCGTCGCTTGTGTCGCACGAGCCCGCCCGCGACCGCGCCGACGCTCGGCGGCTGTCGGGTCAGGCAGTCCATCAGGGCGCGCATGCGGCCCGGCAGCCACTCGTCGTCGCTGTCCTGGAAGGCGATGAAATCGCCGCGCGCCGCGGCGATGCCGGTGTTGCGCGCCCGCGACACGCCGCCGTTGCGCTCGTGCCTGAGCACGCGCACGCGCGGTTCACGCGCAGCGAGTTCGGCCAGCCAGCGTTCGCTGCCATCGTTGCCGGCATCATCGACGACGATGAGTTCCAGATCGACCTCGTCCTGGTCGAGCACACTGGCGACGGCGCGCGGCAGCGTGCGCAGCCGGTTGTAAGTCGGCAATACCACGCTGACACGTGGAGCTGTCATGCGACGGTGGCCCGGTGGATGGTTGCGCGCAGCCGGCGCAGCAACGAGGCCGTCCGCCGGGACCACGCGTCGGGCACGCAGGTGAGGAACAGCGCGGTCAAGGTCTTGGCCGACCAGGGGTGCAGTCGCAGTGAGTGCCACAGTTCCGCACGGCCGGCCGGCCGCGGCTCGTGCAGGCTCAGCGCCAGTCCGATCACGTACTGGTGCCGGGCGCGCACCCGACGGTCGTGTGCCCACAGCGCGCCGTGTTTGTCCTCGATGACGCGCAGCGCGTCGGCCTTCGCGCGTTCGAGGCGGAACAGGTGCCCGCCGGCGAGCTGGTCCTGCACGTACAGCGGTTCGTCGAGGACCAGAACGTCGTACTGCTGCCACAGTCTCAGGGCGAGTTCCCAGTCCTCCCAGGTCACCAGGCGCTCGTCGAAGCCGCCGACGGCCTCCAGCGCACTGCGGCGCACGACCCAGGACGGCGTCGCGATCAGGGCATAGTCGGGGCCGCCGCGGCCATTGCCGCGGCGGAAATCCAGTTCGCCCGCCCGCGCGGCGCCCGAGATCAGAGCGGCGCGTCCGGGGGCGAGCAGCAGACGTCCGCACAGGCACAGACCGAAACCTGCCGGAGCGGCCAGCAGCGCGCTCATCTGCCGTTCCAGCTTGTGCGGCAGCCAGATGTCGTCGTCGTCGTTGAAGGCGAGATACGATCCGCGCGCCGCGCCGATGCCGGCATTGCGCGCCGCCGCGGCCGAAGAGCCCTGCTGCCGACGCAGCACGCGCAGGCGCGGGTCATCGACGGCGGCGAGGACCGCCGCCGTGTCATCGGTCGAACCGTCATCGACGACGATCAGTTCGAGATTGCGCCAGCTCTGGCCGAGCACGCTCATGACCGAGCGGGCGAGCAGCGGTGCGCGGTTGCGGGTCGGGACGATGACCGAGACCAGGGGCCGATCCGCCGGCGGCGGGGAGGCCCGCTGCTGGACTTCGATCCGGCCACTCATGGTGCGAAGCCCGCCGCATGCGGCGCCAGGCGCTCGATGGCGCGGACCGCCTTGCGATGCAGGAACGAAGCGAGCCACAGCCCGGTCGCCGGGTGCAGCGGTGCCAGGCGCATCGCCGTGCGGAAGCTCGCGCGCGCCTGGTCGCGCTGGCCGGTGTGGTATTGCAGGCAGCCGAGTGCGGCGTGGCGCCGTGCCAGGCGCCACGGATGCCCGTGCCAGCGATGACCGTGGTGGGCGAGCAGCCAGGCCGTGGCATCGCGCAGATGCACGCGGTTGCCGCACACGCTGTCGGTGCTGCCGTACTTGACGAGCACCGGACCGGGGATCGCGGCGATGCGCGTGCAATCCGCCAGCCGGAACACGAGGTCCCAGTCCTCGAAGCACGTCAGGCTTTCATCGAAGCCGCCGAGCGTCTGCACCAGCGCGCGGCGCACCAGCCAGGTCGGCGTGATGATCGGCCAGCCGTCGAGCAGGTCGGGCAGCGGGTCGCCGCGGTGCAGCGCCGAGCGCGGCCGGATGTCGCGCGCCATGCCCGGGTGCGCGGAGCGATAGCCGGCGAGCACGAGTCCGACGTCGCCGCCAGCGGCCCGCGCCGCGTCGAGTTGCAGGGCGAGCTTGTCGGGCAGCCATTCGTCGTCGCTGTCCTGGAAGGCGAGCCATTCCGCGGTCGCCAGCGCGATGCCGGCGTTGCGTGCCGCCGCCGCGCCGCGGTTGTGCTGACGGACGACACGCAGTCGCGGGTCGGTGATGGCGGCGAGCAGTCGCGGCGTGTCGTCGGTGGAGCCATCATCGACGACGATCAGTTCCAGATCGCGCACCGACTGTTGCAGCACGCTGCGCACGGCGCGGCCCAGCGAGGCGGCGCGATTGTAGGTGGGCAGGACGACGCTGACTGCAGGCATGTGCATCACGTGGCGAGGCCGAGGCGCCGCTGCAGGCCACGGCGCTTGCGCGCGAGCCAGCGCTCGAGTGCGAACCAGCGGTCGATGGCCGCCATCGGCAGCTGGCGCAGCACCGCATTGCGCAGCGTGCGGCCTTCGAGCGGCGGCACGCCCCAAGGCGTGGCGCGCGCGTGTTCGGCGTATAGCGCGCGCAGCGGATGCCGGCACAGGTAGGTCCAGGGTTTGAGGGGGCCGATGAAATGCACGATCGCCGGGTCGGTCCGCGCCTCGGCGGCCTCGACGGCCGGGACCGGCAGGTCGCGGTCCGACAGCTCGAAGAACGTCGATTGCGCGTTCCAGCGCGGATGCAGGCGGTGCCAGCGATCCCGGCAGACCAGGTTGAGGGCATCCTGGTCGGGATACCACAGACCGGGCCGTGTCGCCGCGACCTGCGCGAGCGCACGCGCGCTGCCTTCGGCGCGCATCCGCGCGAGGTCCAGCAGCAGCACGCCGGAATTGAAATAGTCCTCGGGCCGCGCGATGCCCAGCGCCTGTTGCGGATACGGCGGCTGGAACGGATACAGCGGGTTGGTGACGGCGCCGAGCAGTGCGCCGCCGAGATCGGTCCGCCAGAGCGGAACCAGGCTCTGGCGCACGATCAGGTCGGAGTCGAGGTACAGCACGCGCTCCAGTCCAGGCAGCAACTCGGGCAGCAGGACGCGGAACCACACGGCACGCGGGAAGCCGCCGTCGGGAAAGCCGCGCGCGGCGTCCTCGGCGAGCTGCAGCCAGCGCAGCTCGCCGCGCAGGCCGGCGACGACGCCGGCCAGCCGGTCGCGCTCGTCGTCGGCGATCGGACGCTCATGCAGGACGTGAACCGTGCAGCGGTCCGGCAGCGTCTGCGACAGCGCCGAGTGCAGCATCGCGCCGGTGTGCCGCAGGTAGGCGCCTTCGGCGATGCAGGCGAGGTGGATCACGATCTGCGCAGGCGGAACAGGAGGAAGTGATCGGTGACGCCCATGAACTCGCGCATCGCCTCGTCGGCGAACACCGGTTCGCAGGCGATGCGCTCGTATCCGGCGGCGTCGAGCAGGCCGTCGAAGGGACGCCGGGTCTGGTCCTGCTCCATCGTCAGCAGGCGGTCGGCGTCGTTGGGCACGATGAACAGCCACGGCACCTGGTGCTGGCGCAGCAGGTCGAGCCAGCAGCGCACCGCGTTCTCGTTCATTTCCGAGAAGCTGTGCACGTTCACGGCCAGGTCGATGCGCCGCTTCGGCAGCTCCGTGGCGAGTTCGTCGAGCGGCACGACTTTCGCGGACCTGGCCTGGCGGAAATCCAGATAGAACTCGCACAGGAAGCTGGACTCGGGGACGGCATCGGTGCACAGCCAGGTCAGTCCCGGCACCGCGGTCGTCGCACGATGCGCCAGCCGCCCATAGCCGGCACCGATGTCGAGCACGGTCCATTCCGGATGCGTCAGCAGGTTGAGGTGCCGGTCGAGGAAGTACAACTCGTTGATCGCGTCGAGCAGGTCGCGGCTGACCCTCGGCCAGCCCGGATAGTCGAAGGTCCAGCAGCCGAACAGACCGTCCTCGGTGAGCGTGTGCAGCAGATTGCGCGAGTCGCGCGCCGCGATGTCGCGCAGGTACAGGTAGTACTTGCGCCAGGCGTCGGAGCCGATGTTGCGGAACTGCCAGACGTAGGGGTTGTCGCCGCGAAACCAGCGCAGGTCCAGTTCGCGGCCGAGATAGCCGGCATTCCACATCGAATGCAGGGCCATCGGCAGTGTGCTCGCGTCGTAGCGGCGCCGCAGTTCGGCGAGACGCGGATGGTCCGCGCGCAGGCGTTCTTCCGTGCCCGGCGGCATGGGCCGTGACGCCTCGAAACTGGCGGAGTTGTAGCGCTGCCGGTCGGCTTCGAGGCGCACGAGCCGGTAGCCGACCCGCGACAGCGCGGATTGCACGAACCGGCGCATGCGGCCGGGCATGATGTCTTTGGCGATCACCCTCTGGAGTCTCCTGTCAGCAGTCGGCCGGCCGCGTGCCGCAGCGCGCCCACGCCGGGAACGAGCACGGACTTGCGGGGGATGCCGAGCAGGCTCGGCGGGTACAGCAGCACGGCACGCCAGACGTGGAACAGCCGGAACCATTTTGACCCGGTTGGGTTGTACTTGAGCGTCAGCAGGCTGTGCCCCGCCTCCGCGGCCAGGCGCAGGTGCAGCGGCGCGCCCCGCAGCAGCGGGGAATCGTCGATCATGCGCCGCCAGGCGTCCCACACCTTCCGGGCTTCCTTGTCGCGCTGCACGTCGTGCCGGCGCCAGGCCGACCAGGTGCGCGCGACGCGCCGGCCGCGGCCGCCGGCGAGCAGCAGGCGCATCCAGAACTCGGCGTCGCAGCAGAAATAGCGCCCGTCCCAGCCGCCGGCGGCACGGGCCGCGTCCACGCGGAAGAAGGCGCTGCTCTGGTGGACCACACAGCTGCGCGCCAGCAGGTTCGCGGGCGTCAGCGGCCGGCCCGCCGCCACGTGTCCTTCGACGCGGCCGTGGATGTCGATCAGCTCGATGTCGCCGCAGATCAGCGTCAGCGCCGGATCCGCGCGCAGCTCGGCGACGGCCTCGCGGATCGCGCCGGGCCGATAGAGGTCGTCCGAGGACTGGACGCCGGCAAACAGGCCGCGCGCGCGCGCCAGGCCCTTGTTGACCGCGTCGGCCGGACCCCGGTCGGGTTCGGAGATCCACTGCAGTTCCGGGTGTTGCGCGGCGTATCGGCGCAGCACCTCGACGGTCTCGTCGGTGGAGCCGCCATCCATCACCAGCACCTCCAGGGGCCGGTGGTCCTGGGCGAGGATCGAGTCGAGCGTCTGCGCCAGGAAGCGTCCCTGGTTGAAGCTGGGCACGATGATCGAAACGAGCGGGGCGGCGGTCACGGTCTGGGTCAAGGCGATAGGGCGCGGCGCAGCCGGCGGCGGACGCCGGCGGCGCGGTGCAGGAGGCGCAGTGTCGGGATCAGCAGGCCGATCGGCAAGGGGTGGAGCAGGCGGTGGACCAGCGTCCGGCCGTCGAGCTGTCGCAAGGGCCAGGGCGTGGCCGCGCGATGCCGCAGATAAAGCCTCCGTGCGGGATGCTTGCACAGGTAGTGCCAGGGCTTGGCCAGATCGCCGCCTTCGAAGTGCAGGATGCCGGGATCGGCAGTCGCCTCGGCGACCTGATTCGCGCCGAACACCTCCGGTGCGTGGCGGAAGAAGTACAGGCTGTTCTGGCAGTTCCAGCGCGGGTGCAGCGCCTTCCAGCGTCCGGCCAGCGCGATGTTCAGCGCATCCTGGTCCGGCCAGACGAGCCGGCGAGCGGGATCCCGCGCCAGTTCGAGCACCCGATGCGCCACGTCGGCGCGCCGCCAGGCATCGAGATCGAGCAGCAGCACGCCGCTGTTGAAATAGGCGCGCGGGTCTTCGAGTCCGAGCGTCCGCGCGTGCTGCGCCATGTGCGGTTCGAACACGTTCGACACTGCGCCGAGGCAGGCCCCCTCGAGATCGAGCGCGAACAGCGGCCGGAGATCGCGGACGACGATCGTGTCGCAGTCCAGGTACAGCACGCGCGGGACATCCGGCAGCAGCTCGGGCAGGAACACGCGGAACCACATCACGCGCGAGATGCGGCCCATCGTCGGCAGGCCGGCGACGCGCGCGTCGGCGATCGCATGGCAGCGCAGCCGGCCATCCAGGCCAGTCACGAAAGCGTCGAGCTGCGCGATCAACGCCGGCGCGAGCGCAGCGGCGTGCAGGAAGTGCACGGTGACCGCCTCGCCGCCGGGCGCGCGCAGCAACGAATGGATCATCGCCGCCGCGTGCGGCACGTAGGTCTCGTCGGCGGCGCAGGCGACGTGGATCATGGCGCTGGTCTCGCGTCCCGTTGCCGCCGGGCGCCGTCCGACGGCATGATCCGCAGCCAATGAACGCCACCGCCACCGTCAAACGCTGGGTCCGGACCGTCCTCGGGCGCGTACCGGGCGGTCCTCGCCTGATGGAATGGGTGCGCCGCGAGCGTTTCGCGCGCCGCTGGGGTGGGCGGCGCAGCGCGCGCGAGATCTTCTCGCACTTCTATGAGACCAACCGCTGGCAGGACGCCGAAAGCGTGTCGGGGCCGGGTTCCACGCTGGCCTATACCCGCAACATTCGTGCGGCCTTGCCGGACGTGTTCGCGCGCTACGGCGTACGCCGCATCCTCGACGCACCCTGCGGGGACTACAACTGGTTCCGGCACGTGCCGCGCCCGGGTGTCAGCTATCTCGGCGCGGACATCGTCCCCGCGCTGGTCCGCGCCAATCAGGCGCGCTACGGCGACGCCACGACGGCGTTCGCCGAGCTCGACATCATCCGCGACCCGCTGCCGGCCGCGGATCTGTGGCTGTGCCGCGACGCGCTGTTCCACTTTTCCGAGGCGGACATCTTCAGGACGCTCGAAAACCTGGCGCGCAGCGAGATCCAGTACGTACTGACCTCCAACCATCCGGCCTGCGACGCCAACCGGGACATCGCCACCGGCGGATTCCGCCAGCTCAACCTGCGCCTGCCGCCGTTCGATTTTCCGCCGCCGCTGCTGCAGATCGACGACTGGATCGAGGGCTACCCGCAGCGACAGCTGTGCCTGTGGACGCGCGAGGCGATCCTGACGAGCCTGCGCGACCGCCGCAGCCGTGCGGTCTCGGCGTAACCGGTTCATCGCGCAGAGCCCAGCTTGCGGCGCAGCAGCGTATAGAGACCGACGATGCGGTCGCGTTCGCCGAAGACGCCGATCATCAGCGCCAGATAGGTCATCGCGAAAACGGCGCTGCCGGCGGCCAGCCGCGGAAGCGTGTGCCAATCCCGGGCCAGATGCGCGACGACGGCGAGCGGCAGCGCCGCCAGCGCCGCTCCGGCCATCGGTCGCCAGGTCTGCGCCCAGATGTCGCCGAGCGTGATCTGCGTGCCGCGGCAGGCGTAGTGCATGCACGGCACCGCGATCAGGAACATGCTCAGGCTGTACATCGCCGCCACGCCATCGATGCCCCAGTACAGGCCCGACAGCATCAGGCCGATGACGACCGTCCAGCCGACCACACCCCAGCGCATCATCGCGCGCGCGTCGCCACGAGCCAGGTACAGCCAGCCGCTGGTGATGTTGATGGCCTGCGGCACGGCGCTGAGCGCCAGCCAGGCCAGCACGCGCGCGGTGCCGGTCCACTGCGCACCCAGCAGCAGATGCACGACGTCGTCGGCGGCGACCACCAGCCACGCGCCGAACGGGGCGGCGCCGAGCAGCAGCGGCCCCAGCGCGCCGAGGTAGTTCCTGCGGAATCCATCCGGGTCGGCCTGCAAGCGCGACAGCGTCGCCGGCAGGATCAGGCGCAGCGGTTCGAGCGCATAGCCCATCGGCTGCGTCAGCAGCGTCGAGGCGCGCACGTAGAGGCCGGCGGCGGCGGCACCGAAGAAGCGTCCGATCAGCACGATGTGTGCGTGCTGCGCGGCATAAGTCAGCAGGCCGAAGCCGACCAGATAACCGCCGAAGGACAACAGCGGGCGTGCGGCCGGATCCCAGGCCGGGGCGCCGGGGCGCCAGCCGCTGCAGCGCCACGCGCCGAGCGCGTTGGCGGCGCTGCCCACCAGCGCCGCGGCCACCAGCGCCCAGTAGGCGGCGCCCAGCGCCGCGAGTGCGAGCGCGGTCAAGCTACCGAGCAGCACGGCGGACAGGTTGATGCGCGCGATGACCGCGAAGCGCAGGCGCCGGCGCAGCAGGGCCAGGTGCTGCGCGGCCAGCCCGTTGAGCAGGAAGTTCATGCCGACGACGGCGGTGACCGGCGCGACGCGCGCATCGGAGAGCAGCGACGCGAGGGCGGGTGCGACCGCGATGCAGGCCAGCCACAGCACCGCGCCCAAGGTCGCATTGATCCAGAAAAGCGTGTTGAGCTGGCCGTGCGTGAGCTGTTCGGCGCGCACGGTCGCGTGCGACAGCCCAAGGTCGCGCAGCAGTTCGGCGACGCCGATCGCCGACATGACCATGGCCAGCACGCCGAAGTCCGATGGTGCGAGCAGGCGCGCCAGCGCGACCAGCGTCGCCAGCTGCAGGATCTGCATGGCGGCCTTGGCGGCGGCCGAAACCGCGAAGTGGCGCGCGGTGTCCGACTGGATCGTCTCCAGCGGAATCGGCTCGTGGACCAGGTCCGACGGCGCGCGTGCGGCGGCTCGCTGCGTCACGACGTTCGCGGTCTCTCAGACCCGCACGCCGATGCGGGCGTTGTAGTCGATCCGATTCAGCAGCGGACGCGGGGGGTGCGCCGCGAAATACTCGTCCACGGCCCGGCGGCAGCCTTCCCAATGACCATAGTCGTCGATGATCAGCACGCCGCCCTTCGCAAGCAGCGGATACAGATGCTCCAGCTCGTGCCGGGTCGATTCGTACCAGTCGGTGTCCAGGCGCAGCAGGGCGATGCCGCCCGGCACCGTGGCCGGGATCGTCTGCTCGACCGGGCCCTTGACGAAGTGCAGGCGATCGGACGGATAGCCGCTCGACAGCAGCAGCGCGCGCACCGTGTCCTCGTTGTACACCTCGGCGGCGAACAGCCGGTCCCAGCCGCGCTTGCCCTGCTTGCGGGCCTCGTTCCAGGTGTCCATCGCCGGCGCCTCGAAGGCCGACGTGTCGGCCGCACTCGGTGCGGTCATGCCCTCGAAGGTGTCGTACAGCCAGACGTCGCGGTCGGTGATGCCCAGATCGATCAGCTTGAGCAGCATCGCCAGCACCGAGCCTCCACGCCAGACGCCGCACTCGACGAATGCGCCCGGGACGCGCGCCGTGCAGACATAGTCCACCGCATCGATCAGGGCGTGGACACGCAGCGGGTTGGTCATGGTCTGACCGCGGACGGCCTCGGCGATCCGCTTGTCGGCGGCTGAGGCGATGATCGACGCCTGCATGCGATCAGCCGCAGAGGCAAACGGGCGGCCACGCAGCTCGGAGTACGCGCTCTTGGCTGCGGAGCGCAGGCGGGCAGTGAATCGGCTCATGACAAATGGCTCTCGTGTCGAGTGAAAAAGTTCACGGTGCCGTGGCAAGCGCGGGCCGTGCGACGGGTGGCCGCTCGTGCGCAGCGGGCAGATGACGGTGCCAGCACGCCGGCGATGAAGAAGTCCGGGATCCAGGTGTAGCGCTTGCGCATGCGGGCCGGCCCTGCGTTCATGGTGCGAGGTACTCGGCCTGCCACGGTGCCGGACTGCCGACCCGTTCGTGCAGCGGCGCGAGGTCCGCGATGAAGTGCGCGCGCAGTTCACGCACGAGGGCGTCGGGCACGTCCACCGGATCGGCAGGCGCGGTGAAGAAGGGCAAGAGGCGGGGTTCGAGGCGCCCGAACAACTGGACCTTGAATTCGTGCTGCAGCCGCGGCCAGGGTTGCAGGACACGGGCCAGGCCCTTGTGCAGACGGCGGTAGGCACGGAACCAGCCGACGCGGCGCAGCTTCATCGACTCGTTCTGCACCGGGAATGCGTAGCCGTCGTGAAAGCGCGGATCGATGCCGGCGAAGCCGCAGACCCGCCGCAGCGTGCCGCGCGGATCGCTCTTGAAGTCGTCGAACCAGAGCGGCAGCACCCGGTCGCGGCCGAACACGCGCAGGTAGTCCTCCAGGTACGGCGCGTAGCGGCAGTGCGCGACCGCCTGCAGCGTGTACGGCCGTTCATCCACCGGGCGCGTCTCGGCGAGCTGGCGACGGATCCAGGCTTCGAAACCCAGTCCGGGATCGAGTTGATTCTGCAGGCGCAGGAACCGGTACCACGAGACCAGGCGCGCGACCGGCTCGCGCATCAGCACGACGATGCGCGCGTTCGGCAGCGCGCGGGCGATGCGCGCCGCACAGCCCGGATCGTTGAAGTAATTGCTGGTGGCTTCGAGCAGTACGCGCGCGTTGCGCCGGCGGAACATCGAGCGATACGCCCAGGCTTCGTGTCCGGCCGGATACGCCGACGGCCGCTGCGCGATGCGCAGCGAGAAGAAGAACGCCGGTTCCTTGATCAGCGCGGGGTCGATGTCGGGATGGGCCGCGAGATAGGTGAACAGCGAGGTCGTGCCGCAGCGATAACCGCCGACGATGATCAGCATCGGCTGATCGGTCAGCGTGCCCTGGATCCAGGGGTGCTCGCCCTCGGTGCGCAGCGTCGGTCCAAGGTCGTTCATGCGCCGGTCCTGTCGTTGCCGGCGGCAGGGGGGACCGGAAGCAGGGCCAGACCTACACGCGAGCGTCCGGCGTGGTCGGCCGCCGGCGCCGTGCGTGCCGTCTTGCGCGACGCGTGGAAGCGGTCCTTGAGCGCGTTGATCGGCACCTCGATGTGACGATAGGTGAGATCCGACGCCAGCACCACGGCCGCCAGATACGGCACGGCGAACAGCAGCGTGCCGGGTACACGACCGAACATCGCGATTGCCGTGTTGAGCAGCGGCTGCATCAGGACCAGCATCGGGAAGTGCAGCAGGTAGGTCGAGTACGAGCGCTTGCCCAGATAGTCGAGCACGCCCAGGCAGAAGAAGCGCTTGATCGGCCCGCCGGTGAGGATCGCGCAGATCACGGTGAACCAGACGACGTTGATGACGGTGTAGCCCCAGGCGTACTGCTGGCCGTGCGGCATGAACAGCGGCCATCCCATCGACAGCGCCTCCATGCCGTAGCCGCCATTGACGGCGAAGCCCACCGCCAAGGCGCCGCCGATCAGCGCCACGATGTGCCAGATGCGCGGCCGCCACTGCACGAAGTTGATCAGCGCGCCGAGTGCGAAGGCGTCGAGATGCGAGGCCGTGAACACGTAAGTGTAGATCGGCGCCCGCTCGCCGCCGTAGCCGAACGCCGGCAGCAGGCCGTTGCAGACCCATTCGCGCACCAGCGGACCCATGCCGATCAGCGCCAGGCAGACGGCCGGGATCACGCGGCGCGGCGCGAACGCGATCAGCCAGGGCCAGACGAGGTAGAACTGCTCTTCGACCGACAGCGACCACAGATGCCCGAGCAGCCGCGAGTGTTCTGCGGACGCGATCATGCGGAAGTTGTACAGGTAGGTCCAGGCCCAGGGCAGTTCACCCTGCAGGCGCGCGAGTTTCGGGATCGACAGCACGGCGGCCGTGACCACCAGCAGGTAGAGGTAGTAGATCGGGAAGACCCGCAGCGCGCGGCGCAGGTAGAACCGTCCAAAGTAGGCGCGCAGCGTGTCCGACTCGGCGCGGTCGCCGAGCAGCACGCGCGTGATCAGGAAGCCGGACAGCACGAAGAAGCTCGGCAGCCCGATCCAGCCGATCGTGAAGATCGACAGATGGCAGAAGATCACGCCGAGCATGGCGAGCCCGCGCAGGCCGTCGAGCCCGTCGAGCCTTCCGATCATCGCTGTTTCATCTCTGGCCATCGCGAGTGTCCCTTTGTTCCGTGCTGGCTACGCGAGCGCGCGCACGATGCCGAGCCAGGTGCGCATGCACGCGGCGGTCTCGAGCAGGAATTCGCGGCCGCCTTCGTCCCAGACGAAGCCCTTGAAGCGCGATGCTTCACCGCCGATCGCGTCGGCCAACGACGCGTAAGCCTCGATGTAATCCGATCCGGACAGGCGCAGCGCCTGCAGCCACGGGGCGAGTTCCTCGACCAGGACCACGCCGGCCAGCTCGTGGTACAGGTCCTTGAACAGATTGTGCGGCGTGCGCCGATGCTCGGCGACCGGCGCGCCGATGCGCACCGTGTGGCCCAGGTGCTTGGCGCATTTCTGCACGAAGTAGCCGGACAGGATGTCGCCGAACCGGTCGATGCGCAGGCCCTGCAGCGGAAAGCCCATGCGCACGTAGTAGTAGGCCGGGATCGCCGCGCGCATCAGGGCGGTGTTCTGCGTGTTGATCGGGCTCCAGGTTTCCGGCGCGAGCAGCACCGCACCGGCTGCGGCGCGCCGCGCGCGGGGGGCCAGCACCAGGCGCGTCAGCGCATCGACGTCCGGGTCGTCGATCCACAGGCCGGCGTTGATCGCGACCGTGCGGGCGGCCTGGTCGGCCGTGCCGGCGGCGGGGGTTGCCTGCATTTGCGGGCTGCGCGCGGCGTACGGGTAGCCGCGTGCATAGGCACGCGCGCCCGTCTGCAAGTCCAGCTGCTCGCAGATGTTGTACCACGGCGCAGCCGCCGCCACCGCCGCGGCCGTGCCCGCAGGACGCCCGACCACGTGATGGCAGCCGACGAAGTCGGAATCGTCGCGGCAGTAGTTGTCGTCGTCGATCGAGATCAGCACGTCCGCGCCCGATTCCCAGGCGCGCAGGAAGCCGATGTTGCGGCGGTTGTCGGTGTTCCAGGGGATGAAGTCGGCTGGCAGGCCCAGTCTGCGCAGGTAGCTTTCCTGCTCGTCGAGGCTCGGGCAGTCGATCTGGAAGCCCTGGCGCCGCGCCGCTTGCGCGGCTGCATGGACGCTGCCGGGCGTCTTGCGGTCGCAGATGATGCGCAGGGTCACGTCCTCGACGTGCCCGTGCGCCCGCACATTGTCTAGGTATCCCTGCAGCCAGGCGGGCTCGAAGATCGTGGTGACGACGATGTCGGTCTTGCGTCGGGTCATTGCGGGTGCCTGGGAACGGGAATGGATCGGCGCTGTGTCATCGGCTCGTGCGGGGATCGATCAGCAGCGTGCCGGATTGCAGGGGCCGGCCGGCGTCGGCCGTGGTCGTGCCGCTCGGCGCCGCGGTCTCGACCGGCGCCCGGCCGAACTGGCGGTCCTTCATGACCAGGAAACGGCTCTCGAAGAACCGGTAGGACAGCTCGGCCAGGCCGAAGACCAGCGCCAGCACCAGCGGCGCGCACAGCCAGGTTCCCAGATAGACGCTGCCTAGGGCGGCCTGGACCTGCTTGATCGGCGGTACCAGCAGATAGACGATCCCGAGGTGGAAGATGTATGCGGCGTACGAGATCACGCCCATGCGCCGCACGAAAGGGTGCATGAACAGGGCGTTGGCGAAACGGCCCTGGGCAACCAGCAGGATCAGGCCCGCGGCCAGCAGATTGATGACGCTGTAGCCCCAGACGAACTGCCAGTTGTCCGCCATGTGGATCGGGTAGCCGAGATTGAGCGGGATGCGGTACGGCCCGCCGCGGCCGAAGCCGAAGCCCGAAGCCAGCGACCCGAGCAGCCAGGCCGCGACGACGCCGAGCATCAGGTGGGTGCCCGTGAAGCGGTACGACCACGGTTGCCGGATCACATAGCACAGCAAGGCGCCGACGGCGAACGCGTCGAGGTGTGTCGTGGACATCTGGTAGATCGCCTTGTGGGCGTTCGGCAGCACGCCGTCGAGCTGCGGCCAGGCCAGCGCGCAGCCGAGGCGGATCAGCGGGCCGGCGACGACGATGCCGATCGCGATCTTCCAGAATGCGGTGCCGCGTGCGAAGAACAGCAGCAGCGGCCACAGCAGGTAGAACTGCTCCTCCACGGCCAGTGACCAGAAGTGCTCCAGCTCGGGTGCCAGCCCGCCATGGTCGGTGATCGCGTACCAGTTCCATACGTAGGCCAGCGCGTAGGGAATCTGCCGACGCTCCCTGTCCAGCTCCGGCACGAAGAACGACACCGCCCACAGCGTCAGCAGGAACAGGTAGTAGATCGGGAAGATGCGCAGCGTGCGGCGCGCGTAGAAGATCTTCAGGTAATCGCCCAGGCCATGCTGCTCGCGCATCGACAGCAGGATGCGTGTGATCAGGAATCCGGACAGGACGAAGAAGATCTGGATCGTGATCCAGCCCACGCCGACCAGATGCATGTGCGTGAGAACCACGGTGGCCATCGCCAGGCCGCGGATGCCGTCGAGGCCCTTGAGATACTCGCCGCCGGCCTGCGTCATGTCGGTCGTGCCAGTCTGCGTGCAGGCGCACCCGGTAAGCGGGCGGCGCTGGCGGACGTGGGGATCATGCGGGATCCGGGGGCGGGTTCGATGCTCACGACGCGCAAGCAGGCGTGCAGCGTGCTACGCCGCATGCTTGCTCCTTTCGCTACGCAGTGCCCCCCGCGCTCCATCCATCGACTGTGCGCCGGAACGATACGGAAGCGCCCGCCGCAGCGCAAGGATGCGTTTTTCGAAGTACTCGTAGGACACATGCGCCAGTGCGAAGCTGCCTGCCCACAGGACGAGTTTCGCGGCGATGGGGCCGAACCAGCCGTACTTCACCGCCAGCAGCACCAGCGCATGCACGGGCACGTGGTACATGTACAGGCCGTAGCTGATGCGTCCAACCCATCGCAGCGGCTGGCTGCGCAGCCAGGCCAGCCGCCGGTGCCCGATGTTCTGCAATGCGGTGCACAGGGCCGCCGTGAACAGCAGCGCGAAGCCCGGTACCGCGATGGCGCGGGTGCCGAAGGCGCGACCTTCGTCGCGGGCGCCCTCCCACAGGTACAGGCCGACGAGCAGCGCGCCGACCAGGGCGGCGCCGGCGAGGTGGCGCGGCTGCACGCGGTGCAGCCAGGGTTGCGGGCCGGCCACCGAGAACGCGACGGCGGCACCGAGTATCAGGCCGTCGATGCGCGTGAGCAGCAGGTACATGGACATGCCCTGGGCACGGGCGATGCAGGCGGCACCCAGGGCGATCGCACCCAGCAGGGCCAGCCGCGACGGCCGGATCGCCAGCCCGATCAGCAGCAAGGGCCAGATCAGGTAGAACTGCTCCTCGACCGCGACCGACCACGAGTGCGCGAAGAACCAGATGTACGGCCGGGCCGGGCCGCCGAAGTACTGCTCGGTCTGCTGCAGGAACACCAGGCTGAGCCAATGGCCGGCGGGCACGCCGGGATCCAGTTCCGGATTTGCGGCGGCGGCGAGCACGTAGATCAGCGCCGTCGCCAGCAGCGTGAGGTAGTACACGGGCCAGATGCGCAGCGCGCGGCGTCCGTAGAACGACCACAGCATGCCGGGCTGGCCGCGGTTGACCAGCAGGATGCGCGTGATCAGGAAGCCGGACAGCACCAGGAACAGATCGACGCCGGCCCAGCCCCAGAAAAACCACGCCGGCTTGGTATGCAGGAGCAGGACCATCAGCACCGCGATTGCGCGCAGTCCGTCGAGCTCGGGCAGGTGGTCCCCGCTGGGTGGTTGAAGCGGTGGCGACGTGTCGGATGCGGGCGGGCGTGCGGGGCGGGGATGGGGCATGGTCGGCATTCCGGACACTGTCGCGAGGCGGTCGCGGACAATCGAGTCTGATTTTGGGAAGGCGCGTGTAGGAAAATTGCTCAACGCAGCGCCGCGTCAGGGGCGGCTGGCCCTCTCGGCGGCCAGTATTGATCACATCCGCGGAAAGCCGCTATACTTTTTCGGATTGGTGCGGCGCACCATCGCCAGGGTGTCATGAAGACGGCGACGCGCATCGCGCTCCTCCAGGCTTTGATTGCGGTGATCTCGGCTGCCTTGTGGGCAGCCTTCGCGGATCTGCGCTCGGGACTGGCGGCGCTGGTGGGTGGGTCGATCGGGGCGGTGCTGACGATCTACGCGGCCATCAAGACCTTTTCAGTGGCGGCGTCCGATGCGCCGCATGCGGTGATGAATTTTTACCGGGCCGAGGTGAGGAAATTGATCCTCGCCGCGGTTTTGTTCGCGGTCGCGGTCCGGTTTTTTGCAGAGGTGTTCGCGCCGGTGGTGGTGACGTTCGCGTTGACGCTGCCGGTGTACTGGTTCGCGCTTCTTTGGGATACGAACGATGGCTGAAGCGGGTCATTCTCCTGCCGAGTATGTGACGCACCACCTGAAGCACTGGGCGACCGGCCACGATGACGCATTCATCAGCCTTCAGGCGTGGCATCTGGACACGCTGTTCGTTTCCACCGTCCTCGGCCTCGTGTTCCTGACGCTGTTCCGCATGGCGGCCGTGCGCGTCACCAGCGGCGTGCCGGGCAAGCTGCAGAACTTCGTCGAGATCATGGTCGATTTCGTGGACAACGCGGTCAAGGATGCGTTCCACGGCAAGCGTGACTTCCTCGCGCCGCTGGCCCTGACGATCTTCGTCTGGACCTTCCTGTGGAACTGCATGGACCTGGTCCCGGTGGACTTGCCGCCGATGATCGCCAAGCACGTCTTTGGTCTCGACTACTTCCGCGCGGTGCCTTCGGCGGATATGAGCGCCACGTTCGCGCTGTCGCTGACGGTGTTCGGCCTGATCATCATCTACAGCCTCAAGGGCAAGGGCATCGGCGGCTTCACCAAGGAGTTCCTGACCCATCCGTTCGGGGCCAAGCTGCTCCCGGCGAATGTCGTGCTCAATACGGTCGAGCTGCTGGCCAAGCCGATCTCGCTGGCGCTGCGTCTGTTCGGCAACCTCTACGCCGGCGAGCTGATCTTCATCCTGATCGCGCTGCTGCCCTGGTGGGCGCAGACCATCCCGGGACTGGGCTGGGCGATCTTCCACATCCTGGTCGTCACGCTGCAGGCGTTCATCTTCATGACGCTGACCATCGTGTACATCAGCATGGCCTACGAGCATCACTGAGGCCGTCGTCCTTCCCGGCCGACATTCATTTTTCTTTTCCACCACCGCAACACACGGAGTACATCCATGGAGCTCATCGCTCAGATCCAGGCCAACACGGCGCTGACCCTCGGCCTCATCTTCGGTCTCGCCGCGCTCGGCACCGCCATCGGCTTCGGCCTGCTCGGCGGCAAGTTCCTCGAGGGCGCTGCGCGCCAGCCGGAAATGGCCAACATGCTGCAGACCAAGATGTTCATCATCGCCGGCCTGCTCGACGCCGTGTCGATCATCGGCGTGGCCATGGGTCTGCTGATGATGTTCGCCAACCCGCTGATCGCAGCGGTGCAGGGCGGCTGAAGCCGCTTCGCGTCCGGTCGGCAGTTCGTTCCTGACTCACTCTCAACCTGGAGCTTAGCCCATGCAGGCAAGCATCCCGTCCATCGTCGGACAGATGATCGTCTTCGGTATCTTCGTGTGGTTCACGATGAAGTTCGTGTGGCCGCCGATCACCAAGGCGATGGAAGAGCGCCGGCAGAAGATCGCCGACGGTCTGGCCGCCGCCGAAAAGGGTGCGCGCGCTCTGCAGGATGCGTCGGCCAAGAGCGAAGAAGAGCTCAAGGCGGCGCGCACGCAGGCGCAGGACATCCTCGCCGCGGCGGGCAAGCAGGCCGCGCAGCTCGTCGAGCAGGCCAAGGCTCATGCTCAGGAAGAGGCCGAGCGCATCGTCGCCAAGGCGCACGAGGACGTGCAGCGTGAAGTCGCCCACGCCCGCGAGGATCTGCGCAAGCGGGTCGGCGAGCTGGCGGTGATCGGCGCGGCGAAGATCCTCAAGCGCGAAATCGACGCCAAGGCCCACGCCGACGTACTCGGCGAGCTGGCGGCGCGCGTCTAACCCGTTCGGATCGACGACATGGCGGACTACAGCACGCTCGCGCGGCCCTATGCCAAGGCGGTTTTCGAGCTGGCCCGCGACACGCGCGCGTTCAAGGCGTGGAGCGACGCACTGGCGAGCCTGGCGCGGCTGCTGGCCGACGCGCAGGTTTCGCGGCTGATCGGGCATCCCGCGCTCACCCGTGCGCAGCTCGCGGCGGCGCTCAACCAGGCGCTCGCCGGCAAGCTGCCGGCGCAAGCCGTCGCCCTGGTGCGGCTGCTGGCCGAGAACGGCCGGCTGCAGGCCATCGCGGCGATCGCCGAACAGTTCGAGCACCTGCGCGCGGAGGCCGAGTCGCGCGCGGACGTGGAGATCACGTCCGCCGCCCCGGTCGCGCCCGCCCAGCAGGATCAGCTCGCCGCCGCGGTGAAGAAGCGCCTGCAGCGGGACGTCGTCATCGACTGGAAAGTCGATCCCGAGCTGATCGCCGGTGCGCTGATCCGCGCCGGCGATCTGGTCATCGACGGTTCCGTCCGCGGCGAACTCGATCGCCTGCAAACCGCGCTCACGCGCTAAGCCCTCGCGCCCGGAAAGACTCCAAGGCGACTCTCTTTAGGACACGGTTCGTATGCAACTCAATCCTTCCGAAATCAGCGACCTGATCAAGGCGCGCATCCAGAACTTCGACGCCGCCACCGAGGCGCGCAACACCGGCACGATCGTGTCGCTGCAGGACGGCATCGTCCGCATCCACGGCCTGTCCGACGCGCTGCAGGGTGAAATGCTCGAGTTTCCGGGCAACGTCTTCGGCCTCGCGCTGAACCTGGAGCGCGACTCGGTCGGTGCCGTGGTTCTCGGTGACTACAAGCACCTCAAGGAAGGCGACACCGTCAAGACCACGGGCCGCATTCTCGAAGTGCCGGTCGGCGAAGGACTGCTGGGGCGCGTGGTGGACGCGCTCGGCAATCCCATCGACGGCAAGGGGCCGATCAAGGCCGCCGGCACCTCGCCGATCGAGAAGGTCGCGCCTGGCGTCATCACCCGCAAGTCGGTGAGCCAGCCGGTGCAGACCGGCTACAAGGCGATCGACTCGATGGTGCCGATCGGCCGTGGCCAGCGCGAGCTGATCATCGGCGACCGCCAGACCGGCAAGACCGCGCTGGCGATCGACACGATCATCAACCAGAAGGGCTCGGGCATCAAATGCATCTACGTCGCGATCGGCCAGAAGGCCAGCTCGATCGCCAACGTCGTCCGCAAGCTCGAGGAGCACGGTGCGATGGCGCACACCATCGTCGTCGCCGCCGCTGCGTCGGATTCGCCGGCGCTGCAGTTCATCGCGCCGTACTCCGGCTGCTCGATGGGCGAGTACTTCCGCGACAAGGGCGAAGACGCACTGATCATCTACGACGACCTGTCCAAGCAGGCCGTCGCCTACCGCCAGGTGTCGCTGCTGCTGCGCCGCCCCCCGGGCCGCGAAGCCTTCCCCGGCGACGTGTTCTATCTCCACTCGCGCCTGCTCGAGCGCGCCGCGCGGATCAACGAGGAGTACGTCGAGAAGCTCACCGGCGGCAAGGTCAAGGGCAAGACCGGCTCGCTCACCGCGCTGCCGATCATCGAGACGCAGGCCGGTGACGTGTCGGCCTTCGTGCCGACCAACGTGATCTCGATCACCGACGGCCAGATCTTCCTCGAAACCGACCTGTTCAACGCCGGCATCCGTCCGGCCATGAACGCCGGCATCTCGGTGTCGCGCGTCGGCGGCGCCGCCCAGACCAAGGTCATCAAGAAGCTCGGCGGCGGCGTGCGTCTGGCGCTCGCACAGTACCGCGAACTCGCGGCCTTCGCGCAGTTCGCCTCCGATCTCGACGAGGCGACCCGCAAGCAGCTCGAGCGCGGCCAGCGCGTCACCGAGCTGATGAAGCAGAAGCAGTACCAGCCGCTGTCGGTCGGCCGCATGGCCGCGTCGCTGTACGCGGTCGAGAAGGGCTACATCGACAAGGTCGAGGTCAGCAAGGTGCTGGCGTGGGAGGACGGGCTGCACCAGTTCCTCGCCGGCCAGCACGCCGACCTGCTCGCCAAGCTCGATACCGGCGACTGGAACGACGCGCTCGAGAACGGGCTGAAGTCGGCGATGGACGCTTACGTCAAGCAGTCCGCGATCTAACCCGCTAAAGAGGCAGACCCGTGGCCGGCGCCAAGGAAATCCGCACCAAGATCAAGAGCGTCAAGAACACGCAGAAGATCACGCGGGCGATGGAAAAGGTCGCCATGTCGAAAATGCGCAAGGCGCAGGATCGCATGGCGGCAGCACGCCCGTATGCCGAGAAGATCCGCCGTACCCTGGGCCATCTGGCGCAGGCGAACCTCGAATACAAGCACCCGTTCACGGTGGAGCGCGAGGTCAAGCGCGTCGCCTACCTGGTCGTCTCCTCGGATCGCGGTCTGTGCGGCGGCCTCAACATGAACGTATTCCGCACCGTCGTCCGCGAAGTGCGCGAGTGGAAGGCCAAGGGCGTCGAAGTCGAGTTCGTGCTGATCGGCAACAAGGCCGTCTCGTTCTTCAAGCGCCTCGGTGGCAAGGTCCACGCGACCGCGACGCACCTCGGCGACCGACCGCACCTCGAACAGCTGCTCGGCGTCATCAAGGTGCTGACCGATGCCTACCGTGACGGCAGCGTCGATCGCGTCAGCGTGATCGCCAATCAGTTCGTCAACACGATGACGCAGAAGCCGACGGTGGCCCAGCTGCTGCCGGTGGAGCCGGTCAAGAGCGAAGGCCTGCTCGAGCACTGGGATTATCTTTACGAGCCGGCCTCGACCGAGCTGCTCGACGCGGTGCTGATGCGCTATGTCGAATCGCAGGTCTATCAGGCGGTGATCGAGAACGTGGCGTCCGAGCAGTCGGCGCGCATGGTGGCGATGAAGGCGGCGTCCGACAACGCGGGCAAGATCATCAATCAGCTGCAGCTCGCCTACAACAAGGCGCGCCAGGCCAACATCACCAAGGAGCTGGCGGAAATCGTCGGCGGTGCGGCGGCCGTCTGAGCCACCGCGGTTTGAATTTGCATTGAATCTCGCGCCGGACACGGCGCGGCGTGAGACACGGAACGGAAACAGGGTCAAGAAATGAGCACCAGCACTGGCAAGATCGTTCAGGTTATCGGCGCGGTCGTCGATGTCGAGTTTCCGCGCGACGCGATCCCCAAGGTTTACGACGCGCTCACGGTCGATAACACCGAGCTCACGCTGGAAGTCCAGCAGCAGCTCGGCGACGGCGTGGTCCGCACGATCGCGCTCGGCGCGTCGGAAGGGCTCAAGCGCGGGCTGCTCGTGCGCAACACCGGCAATCCGATCTCGGTGCCGGTCGGCAAGGCGACGCTGGGCCGCATCATGGACGTGCTCGGACGCCCGATCGACGAGGCCGGCGACGTGAAGTCGGAAGGCAAGTGGGCGATCCACCGCGCCGCGCCCTCTTACGAGGACCAGGCCGGCTCGACCGAGCTGCTGGAAACCGGCATCAAGGTCATCGACCTGCTGATCCCGTTCGCCAAGGGCGGCAAGGTCGGCCTGTTCGGCGGCGCCGGCGTCGGCAAGACCGTCAACATGATGGAGCTGATCAACAACATCGCCAAGGCGCACTCCGGCCTGTCGGTGTTCGCCGGCGTCGGTGAGCGTACCCGCGAGGGCAACGACTTCTACCACGAGATGAAAGAGTCGAACGTGCTCGACAAGGTCGCGATGGTCTATGGCCAGATGAACGAGCCGCCGGGCAACCGCCTGCGCGTCGCGCTGACCGGCCTGACGATGGCCGAGTTCTTCCGCGACGAAGGCCGCGACGTGCTGCTGTTCATCGACAACATCTACCGCTACACGCTGGCCGGCACCGAGGTGTCCGCGCTGCTCGGCCGTATGCCGTCGGCGGTGGGCTACCAGCCGACGCTGGCCGAGGAAATGGGCGTGCTGCAGGAGCGCATCACCTCGACCAAGAAGGGCTCGATCACCTCGATCCAGGCCGTGTACGTGCCCGCCGACGACCTCACCGACCCGTCGCCGGCGACGACCTTCGCGCATCTCGACGCCACCGTCGTGCTGTCGCGCGACATCGCCGCGCTGGGCATCTACCCGGCTGTCGATCCGCTGGATTCGACTTCGCGCCAGCTCGACCCGAACGTCATCGGCCAGGAGCACTACCAGACCGCGCGCGACGTGCAGGGCGTGCTGCAGCGCTACAAGGAACTCAAGGACATCATCGCGATCCTGGGCATGGACGAACTGTCGGAGGAAGACAAGCGCGTCGTCGCCCGCGCACGCAAGATCCAGCGCTTCCTGTCGCAGCCGTTCCACGTCGCCGAGGTCTTCACCGGTTCGCCGGGCAAGTACGTATCGCTCAAGGAAACGATCCGCGGTTTCCGCGGCATCGTCGATGGTCAGTACGATCACCTGCCGGAGCAGGCGTTCTACATGGTCGGCACCATCGACGAGGCCGTCGAGAAGGCCAAGAAGCTGTGACACGTGACTCGTGATAGGTGACGCGCAGTCACCGATCACCAGTCACCTGTCACCCGTCACGAGAACCGTAATGGCCAACATCCATATCGACATCGTTTCCGCCGAAGGGCACATCCACTCGGGCGAGGCCCGCATGGTGTTCGCGCCCGCGGAAATGGGCGAGGTCGGCATCGCGCCGCGGCACGCGCCGCTGCTGACGCGGCTCAAGCCGGGCACGGTGCGCGTGCAGCCGCCGGAGGGCGACGAACTCGAATTCTTCGTCGGCGGCGGCATCCTCGAGGTGCAGCCGTACCTCGTGACCGTGCTCGCCGACACCGCGCTGCGTGCGCGGGATGCCGACGAGGCCGCCGCGCTTGCGGCCAAGCAGGCGGCCGAAGACAAGCTCGCCGGTGCCAAGTCGGACATCGACCTGGCGCGCGCGCAGTCCGAGCTGATCGAGGCCGCGGCCCGCCTGCAGTTCGTGCAGAAGCTCAAGAACGCCAAGCGCGGCTCTTGATCCGCAGGCGCCACCCGGCGTCGTCCCGCTCCCCGTCCCGCTCCCCGTCCCGCTCATGTTCAGGCAGCATGAGCGGGATTGCTGTTTGGAAGCGAGCCGCACATGAAGACTGCGCCACTACACTGCATCGTCCTCGCCGCCGGGCAGGGCACGCGCATGAAGAGCGCGCTGCCCAAGGTGCTGCATCCGGTCGCGGGACGGCCGATGCTCGCGCACGTACTCGACGCCGCGCGGGCGCTGTCGGCCGCGGCGGTGCATGTCGTCCACGGCCACGGGGGTGATCAGGTGCGCGCCTGGTTCGAGGCGTCCAGGCGGCCGGACGCCGTTCGCTGGGCGCATCAGGCCGAGCAGAAGGGCACGGCACACGCCGTGCAGCAGGCGATGCCGGCCGTGCCGGACGATGCCATCGTGCTGGTCATGTACGGCGACGTGCCGCTGATCTCGGCGCAGACGCTCGCGCAACTGATCGATGCGGCGCGCCGGACGCTGGCCGTGCTGACGGTCGAGCTCGACGATCCGACCGGCTACGGCCGTATCCTGCGCGACCGAAGGCACCGCGTCAGCGGCATCGTCGAGGAAAAGGATGCCAATGCGCGCCAGCGCCGCATCCGCGAAGTCAACACCGGCTTCGTCGCCGCGCCGGCCAAGCGCCTGCGCGGCTGGTTGAAGGAAGTGCGCAACGACAATGCCAAGGGCGAGTACTACCTGACCGATATCGTCGCGCTCGCGGTCCGCGACAAGCTCGAAGTCGCCACGATCACCGCCGCGAGCGCCGAGGAGGTCGAAGGCATCAACGACCGCATCCAGCTGGCGCGCGCGGAACGCGTGTACCAGCGGCGTCAGGCGACCGGTCTGCTGGCGGCGGGCCTTTCACTCGCCGATCCCGAACGCTTCGATCTGCGCGGCACGCTGCTCCATGGGCGCGACGTGCACGTCGATGTCGGTTGCGTCCTCGAAGGCCGCGTCGAACTCGGCGACGGCGTGCGCATCGGCCCACACTGCGTGCTGCGCGACGTCATCCTCGGTGCCGGCACGATCGTCGATGCGCACAGCGTGCTGGAGAAGGCGGTCGCCGGGCGCGACTGCCGCATCGGTCCGTTCGCGCGCCTGCGCCCGGACGCCGCGCTCGCCGACGATGTGCACGTCGGCAACTTCGTCGAGATCAAGAAAGTGAGGTTGGGGCGCGGCAGCAAGGCCAACCACCTCGCCTATCTCGGTGACGGCGACGTCGGTGCCGGCGTCAACATCGGCGCCGGCACGATCTTCTGCAACTACGACGGCGCCAACAAGCACGAGACGATCATCGAGGACGGTGCCTTTATCGGCTCCGATACCCAGCTCGTCGCGCCGGTGCGCGTCGGACGGGGTGCCACCGTCGGTGCCGGCTCGACGATCGTCCGGGACGTGCCCGCCGGCGGACTGACGCTGTGCCGGGCACGGGAGCAGAAGACCTATCCGAACTGGAAGCGGCCGGTCAAGAAATAAGCAGGCGCGGCATCTCCGCGCTGCGGATGCGCGTCACATTGCTGTCGTGCGTCCGTGGATCGGCAGGTCGGATGCGTCCAGGCTGCCGCCGCGACGACCGGCGAGCACGGCCTGGATCTCCGCGGCGATGGCCAGCGCGATCTCTTCCGGCGTTTCCGAGCCGATGTCGAGACCCGCCGGCGCGTGCAGCCGGGTGGCGGCCGCGCCGCTGGCCTCATGCAGGTGCGCGGCGCGTGAGCGCGAGCCGAGTGCGCCCAGATAGGCCAGCGGCGTGGCGCGCAGCTCGCGCAGGTAGGCGAGATCGCGTTCGAGGTCGTGCGTCATGATGACGATGGCCGTGCGCCGGTCGCAGGCCACGCCGTCGAGCAGCGCCCCCGGTTCGGCCACGACGATACGCGCTCCCTCGGGGTGGACCTTCGACGGAGCGCCGTCGCCGTGATCGACCAGCCAGCTCTCCCAGCCGAGCGCGCCCGCCAGCCGCGCCAGCGCGCGGCTCGTCGCATTGACGCCGACCAGTACGGTGCGCAGCGGCGCTTCGATCGGTTCGACCAGGACGTCGAACATCCCGTAACGCGTGCCCACCTTGAGCACCTGCGCGCCATCCCGTGCGACGGCCTCCGGCGCGAGTGACATCAAGGCGTCGGCCAGGCGCGGGTCGTCCAGTTCGTCGAGCAGCGTGTGGTCGCTGCGCACCAGGCGGCGCGGTTGCTCCAGGCACTGGTTTTCGCACGCAAACGCGGTCGCCATCCAGCCCGCGCAGCGCGCGCGGCGGCACTCTTCGAGCGCGGTCACGAAGCGCAGGTCGCCGTCGCTGCGCAGTGGTTCGATCAGCACCTCGAGCTCGCTGTCGCAGCCCGTCGCAGGCGGGGCGTCGAGGCCGCGCTCGTGTCCATGGCGCAGCAGTCGGGCATGGCCGTCGGCGATGACGATGCGTGCATGCTCGACGATGTCGGCCTCCGCACAGCCGGCCGACAGGCCGCGCACGGTGCTGCCGTCGCCGAGCACGAGCATGCGCGCACCGGCGCGCCGGAACGCTGATCCGTGCGTGCGTACGAGCGTCGCCAGCGCAGCACCGCCGGCAAACCTGTCTTGCTGGACGCGGCGCAGCGCGGCAGCGAGCTCGGCAAACTCATGCGGCGAGTTCATGCCCGCATTGTCGCGCAGACTGCGGTGCGGCGTCAGGTGTCGAGCCGCCGCCAACCATCGCGTCGGCCAATGCCTCTGCGACGGCCGGCTCCGACATCGGCGCTGGATTGCGGTCCCGCCGCACCGGCGGCGGGAGGCTGGCCGTAAAATGGCGCACTCGCGATCTCTCGGACTCCTACACCCATGTGCGGAATCGTCGGCGCGCTCGCGCCCCAGGATGTGACGCCGATCCTCGTCGAGGGTCTGCGGCGGCTGGAGTACCGCGGCTATGACTCGACCGGCGTGGCCGTCGGTCAGGACGGTGCCGGCCTGTGCCTGCGCCGCGCGGTCGGCAAGGTCAAGCGCCTCGAAGAGAAGCTGCAGGCCGATCCCTGCGGCGGACGCATCGGCATCGCCCATTCGCGCTGGGCGACCCACGGCGGCGTCACCGAGGCCAACGCGCATCCGCACGTGTCCGGCGACCGCATCGCCCTGATCCACAACGGCATCATCGAGAACTACGTCGAGCTCAAGACCGAGCTCGTCGGCAAGGGCTATGTTTTCGCCTCCGAGACCGACACCGAGGTGATCGCGCACCTGATCCACGATTTCGTCCGGCAGGGTCTGGACCTGACCGGCGCGGTGCAGCGCGCGGTGAAGCGGCTGACCGGCGCCTACGCGATCGTCGTGTTCGACGCGCAGGTGCAGGACCGCATCGTCGTCGCGCGCATCGCCAGTCCGCTGGTGATCGGCCTGGGCGCGGACGGCAACTACGTCGCCTCCGACGTGCAGGCGCTGCTGCCGGTGACGCGGCGCTTCCAGTTCCTCGAAGAAGGAGATGTCGCCGACATCCGCCGCGATGCGGTGACGATCCTCGATGCCGCGGGTGCGAAGGTCGAACGCCCGGTGCACGAGTCGAGCCTGTCCGCCGACGCCGTCGAGCGCGGCGAGTTCGCGCATTACATGCTCAAGGAGATCTACGAGCAGCCGCGCGCGATCGCGGACACGCTGTCCGAACGCATCGCCGGCGACCACGTGCTGGAAGCGGCGTTCGGTCCGCGCGCCGCCGACATCCTGCCCAGGGTGCAGCAGGTGCACATCGTCGCCTGCGGTACCAGCTACCACGCCGGACTGGTCGCGCGGTACTACCTCGAACAGGGCGCGCGCCTGCCGTGCACCGTCGAGGTCGCCAGCGAATACCGCTACCGCGATCCGGTGGTCCTGCCCGGCACGCTGTTCCTGGCGATCTCGCAGTCCGGCGAGACCGCCGACACGCTCGCGGCGCTGCGCGAGGCGAAGAAGCTCGGCTATGTCGCCACCGCCGCGATCTGCAACGTGCCGGAATCCTCGCTCGTGCGCGAGGCCGACCTGACGCTGATGACACGCGCCGGTCCGGAGATCGGCGTCGCCAGCACCAAGGCGTTCACGACGCAGCTCGCCGCACTGGGCCTGCTCGGCATGGCGCTGGCGCAGCGCCGTGGCATCGACCGTCGCGTGATCGCGCTGTACACGCGCCAGCTGCGCAGGGTGCCGGAGATGGTCGAGCACACGCTCAAGCTCGACGCGCAGATCCGGCGCTGGGCGGACCATTTCTCGGCCAAGCACCACGCGCTGTTCCTCGGCCGCGGTCCGACCTATCCGATCGCGCTGGAAGGGGCGCTCAAGCTCAAGGAAATCTCGTACATCCACGCCGAGGCCTACGCCGCCGGCGAGCTCAAGCACGGCCCGCTGGCGCTGGTCGATGACGACATGCCGGTGATCGCCGTCGCACCCAACAACGCGCTGCTGGAGAAACTCAAGTCCAACCTGCAGGAAGTGCGCGCGCGCGGTGGCCGGCTCTACGTGTTCGCCGATCCGAGTTCCGGCATCCAGCCCAGCGACGGCGTCGAGGTGATCACGATGCCGGACCACATCGAGCCGCTGCAGGCGCCGCTGGTGTACACCGTGCCGCTGCAGCTGCTGTCCTACCACGTCGCCGTGCACCGCGGCACCGACGTCGATCAGCCGCGTAACCTGGCCAAGTCGGTCACTGTCGAGTGAGTCCTCATTTTCAATAGAATCCCGTCATGCACACGCTGATTGAGACCAACCGTGACGCGATCGCCGTTCTGTGCCGCCGCCATGGCGTGCGCAGGCTGGAAGTGTTCGGCTCAGTTCTGCGGCGTGACTTCGACGCTGCGCGCAGCGATATTGATGTGCTGATCGAATTCGAGCCTCAAGTCGCGGAGAGCTTTACCAACTTCCTGGACTTCAAGGAAGCGCTAGAAGCGCTTCTCGGGCGCCCGGTTGATCTCGTCGAGTTCAGCGCCATCCGCAATCGTCGCCTGCGTCACCACATCGAGCAGACAAAGTCACCGGTCTATGCAGCCGCGTGATCCCGGCGTTTACCTTGAGGACATCGAGCGGTACGCGGCAGCGGCCGTCCGGTTCACGGAGGGGTACACGGCAGAACAGCATCTGGCAGACGAAAAGACCAGAGCAGCCGTCGAGCGCGCGCTGGAAGTCCGTGGCGAGGCATTGCGCGCATTGCATCGGGTCGCGCCCGAGATCGCCATGCGCATCCCCCACGCCCGCGACATCATCGGCTTCCGCAATATCCTCGCCCACGGCTATGCCGAGCTCGATCATCGGAAGGTGTACTCGATCGCGATTGTTCGCGCGCCGCAGCTCCTTTCTGCCGTGCGAGAGGCGCTGAAGGCCTTGCCTGAGCCGCCGGCGTCGTGACGGCTTTTGCACTGCTGATCGTCTGCCTGCTGCTCGGCGTGCTGATCGCGCGCTACGCGCATCCGCCGCTGGGGCTGGCGCAGGGCTTGAACTGGTGGGTGATCCACATCGCGCTGCCGGCGCTGGTGCTGGACCTGATTCCGCGCCTGCACTTCGAGTGGCAGTTCTGGTTCCTGATCGTGTCGCAGTGGTTGGTGTTCGTCGGCGCGTTCGTGCTGTTCCGGCTGGTCGGCGCACGCCTGAACTGGAGCCGCGGCCGCATCGGCGCGCTGACGCTGGTCTGCGGACTGGGCAATACCTCGTTCATGGGCTATCCGCTGCTCGAAGCGCTGCGTGGGCGGGAAGGGCTCGCGCTGGGCGTGGTCGCGGATCAACTCGGCTGTTTCGTCATGCTGGCGATCGGCGGCACGCTGGTGACTGCCCTGTACTCCGGCGCGCACACCCATGCGCGGGCGATCGTGAAACGGATCGTCCTGTTCCCCGCGTTCCTGGCGCTGCTGGCCGGTGTCGCGGTCGGTGCGCTGGGCGGCTGGCCGGAACCCGCGCTCGACATCCTGCACAGGATCGGCGGCACGCTGGTGCCGCTGGCGCTGTTCTCGGTCGGTCTGCGCTTCAAACTGCACCTGGGCGACGGCCAGTTCGTCCCGCTCGCCCTGGGACTGGGCTGGAAACTGCTGCTGGTGCCGGCGCTGGTGCTGGGGCTCGGCCTGCTCGCCGGTGTCGGCGGCCTGACGCTGACGATCAGCGTGCTGCAGGCGGGGATGGCACCGATGATCTCGGCCGCCATCCTCGCCGATCAGCACAACCTCGATCCGCCGATGGCCAATACCGTGCTCGGCGCCGGCATCCTGCTGTCGCTGGTGACCGTGCCGACGTGGAACGCGATCCTCGGGTGATCCTTACGCGGGCAGCGGTGCGCTGCGCGGCGGCGTCGGCGTCGCCGGGGTGGCGGCAGGCATCTTGCCGCGCAGGATGTAGGCCCGTGCATCGAAGCGCCGTGTCAGCAGCCGGAACTGCCAGGTGAAGCCGGGCCACAGGGTCACGTTCTTGCCGCTGACCGGGTGCACGTACCAGCTCTTGCAGCCGCCGACGCTCCAGATCGCGCGGCGCATGCGCTCGGCCAGTGTCCGGTTGAAGCGGACCTGCGCGTCGGGACGCACCTCGACCGAGCGCAGCTGCTCCTCGTCCATCGTGCGCAGGGCATCGAGCACGTAGGCGATCTGCGACTCGATCATGTACACCATCGAGTTGTGGCCCAGCCCGGTGTTCGGACCCATCAGGAAGAACAGGTTGGGGAAGCCGGCGACGCTGGCGCCCTTGTAGGCCTCCGGGCCGTCCGGCCAGGCGTCGAGCAGATCCTGGTTCTTGCGGCCGAAGACGACGCCGCGCGGCACCGGATCGGCGGCCTTGAACCCGGTGCCGAAGATGATCGCATCGACCTCGCGCTCGACGCCGGCGCTGTCGATGACGCTGTGCGCGCGCACCTCGCGGATGCCGGTCGTGATGACTTCGACGTTGGGCTGGGTCAGGGCCGGGTAGTAGTCGTCGGAGATCAGCACGCGCTTGCAGCCCAGCACATAGTCCGGCGTCAGCTTGCGGCGCAGTTCCGGATCACGCACCTGCCGGCGCAGATGCAGCTCGGCGAACTTCTGCACGAACTTGAGGATGCGCGGCTCCATCGTGAATGCCAGCGCGCGGCTTTCGAGCAGGCCGTAGATCGCGCCGCGGAGAGCGGTCTGCGCCAGCGGCAGGCGTTCGAACAACGCGTGTTCGAGTGCGGAGATCGGCCGGTCCGGCTTGGGCACGATCCACGGTGGCGTGCGCTGGTACAGATCCAGGCGCGCGACCTGCCTCTGGATCTGCGGCACGAACTGGATCGCCGACGCGCCGGTGCCGATCACGGCGACGCGCTTGCCCTTCAGGTCATAGCCGTGATCCCACTGCTGCGAGTGGAAGGTCTTGCCCTTGAAGTTCTCGATGCCCGGCACCTGCGGGTACGAGGGCGTGGACAGGCCGCCCATGCCGGAGATCAGCACCTGCGCGCGGTATTCGTTGCCCTGCGCATCGCGGATGCACCAGACCGAGGCGACTTCGTCCCAGCGCGCCGAGCGGATCTCGGTATTCAGTCGCAGATGAGGCGTCACGCCGTATTTCTCGGCGCAGTGTTCGAGGTAGGCCTTGATCTCCGGCTGTGGCGCGAACATGCGCGACCAGCGCGGGTTCGGCTCGAAGGAAAACGAATACAGGTGCGACTGCACGTCGCAGGCGCACCCCGGGTAGTGGTTCACGCGCCAGGTGCCACCGACGCCGCCCTCTTTCTCGAAGACGACGAAGTCGTCGATGCCGGCCTGCTTGAGCCGGATCGCCATGCCCAGACCGGAGAAACCGGTGCCGACGATGGCGACACGGTACGGTGCCGACCGCGTGACGGCCGCTTTCGTATAGCTACCCATGGGTCTCTCCCGGTTCAGGCGGCCTGCAGCTGGGCCTGTGCGGCAACGAACGCGTCGATCTGGGCGAGATACTGGCGGTTGTCGTGATCCCAGGGGTGGAAGTCGGGACGGAAGTAGTCCGCCCACGGCCGGACCAGACGGCGGATCAGGCCGACTTCGCCGAAGGCATAGCGCATGAACTTGCGCCAGCCGGCGAAGTCCGTGAGCTTGCCCTGCTCGCGCACCACTTCGAGGAACGTCGGCGTGATCAGCGCCCAGAAGATCGCGGTGGCCAGCAGCTGGCCGCTGGCGCGCTCGAAGTAGGCACGCGGTCCGCGGCCCATCACCGCCTCCCAGACGTCGTAGGCGACGGCCTTGTGCTCGGTTTCCTCCAGCGCGTGCCAGTACCAGACGGCGGCGAAGTGCGGTTCCTGCCCCTTGGTCAGCTGTTCGTTCTCCAGCACCTGCTGCGCCAGCAGCGCGGTGAAATGTTCCAGCGCGATGGTTGCCGACAGGCGCGCCGATTTCGGCGTGCGCTCCTTGAGGAGGTTCAGCAGGCCGGCGACCAGCCGCTCGAACTTCGGCGCCACCTTCGACACGGCGTAGAGCGCGTCGTTGTAGGCCTCGTGCTCGCGGCCGTGCATGGCCTCCTGGCCGATGAACGCGGTGACCGCTTTCTGCAGTTCAGGGTCCTTGATCAACTCGCGGTGCGCGCGCACGGCGTCGATGAAGAAGCGCTCGCCGACTGGCAGCACGATCGAGAAGGTATTGAGGAAGGCGGTGAACTGCGGCCCGCCGCTCATGTGCCAGTCGTTGATCCGGTCCGCCGGCAGTTTGAACTTGATGTCACGGCGAATCGGCATTACCGCTGACTTGGCCTTGCGGGCGGCGGTGGCACGGCTGCGGGTCTGCTGGGTCATCGAAGGGTCTCCTGGCCTCGCTGAGTGCGAGGTGTACACTTGTCTACATCCGCAAGGTAGACGAGCGTCTACAACGATGTCAACAAACGATGTAAGGATTGCATTGCATGAAACAAGCAACGCGCTGATATGAAAAAGAATTTGGAGGGATATTCGAAGCGCACCGGTGCGGCCGTTGCGCACCGCAGCGGCCGGCAGAAGCTGATGGAAGCCGCGCTGCAGCTGGCGGCCAGCACGCGCAGCCTGGCGTCACTGGGCCTGCGCGAGGTGGCGCGCCAGGCGGGTCTGAATCCCAACACCTTCTATCGCCACTTCCGCAGCTTCGACGATCTGGGACTCGCGGTGATCGACGATCTGGCCGGTGAGTTGCGCCAGGGCTTGAGGGAACGCCGGCGGCGCTCGGCGGTCAGCGCGGCGCTGGCGTCGCGGCCGGGCGACGCCGCGCAGGTGCTGCGCCAGGCCGAGCCGGTGGTCCGCGAGTCGGTTGCGCTGGTGCTGGACTTCGTGACCGAGCACCAGCAGGCCTACGTCGTCGGCATCCGTGAGCTGCACGGCACCTCGCCGGTGCTGCGCGACGCGCTGCGCCGCGTGTTCGACCAGCTGGCCGCCGACATGGCGGAGGACGTGCTTGAGATGATGCCGTTGCCGCAGATGGATCCGCAGTCCGTGCGCGAGATCGCCGCCGCGGTGATCCGGCAGATGGCGTTCTTCTCGATGGACTATCTGGAGCAGCCGTCGCAGCGCGAGGCGATCTGCGGCCAGGCCGAGCGCTTCATCCTGATGCTGCTCTGGGGCGCGCTGGCGACCGGCGTCGCGCAGCCGGGACGCGCTCAGGCCAGGGTCGCGAACAGATCGTAGTCGTCGGCATCGACGACCTTGACCTGGACCCGCTGCCCGGGCGCCAGGCGCAGCTTGCCGGCCTTGCCGAGTCCCTTCACGTAGACCTTGCCGTCGATCTCCGGCGCATCGGCCCAGGAGCGCGCCACGCTGGCGGCATCCTCGTGGAATTCGTCGATCAGCACTTCGAGGGTCTGGCCGATCTTGCGCTGCAGTTTCGCCGCACTGATCGCCGCCTGCTTCTGCATGAAGCGGTGGTAGCGCTCTTCCTTGATCTCGTCCGGCACGGCGCCGGGCAGCGCGTTGGCCGTGGCGCCTTCGACCGGCGAGTACTGGAAGCAGCCGACGCGATCGAGCTGCGCCGCATCCAGCCAGTCGAGCAGCAGCTCGAAGTCGGATTCGGTTTCGCCGGGGAAGCCGACGATGAAGGTCGAGCGCACGGTCAGGTCCGGGCAGATGCGGCGCCAGGTCTCCAGGCGCTTGAGCGTGTCCTCGGCGGCAGCCGGGCGCTTCATCGCCTTGAGCACGGACTTGGAGGCGTGCTGAAAGGGGATGTCGAGATAGGGCAGGATCCTGCCCTCGGCCATCAGCGGAATGATCTGATCGACGTTGGGATACGGATAGACGTAGTGCAGGCGCACCCACGATCCCAGTTCGCCCAGCCCTTTGCACAGATCGAGCAAGCGCGTCTCGTACTCGCGCTCGCGCCAGCGGCCCTTCGCGTACTTCAGGTCCGAGCCATAGGCCGAGGTGTCCTGCGAGATCACCAGCAGCTCCTGCACGCCGGCCTTCACCAGCTTCTCGGCCTCGGTCAGCACCTCGCCGACCGGACGCGAGCGCAAGCGCCCGCGCATCGACGGGATGATGCAGAAGCTGCACTTGTGGTTGCAGCCTTCGGAGATCTTCAGGTAGGCGTAGTGTTTCGGCGTCAGCTTGATGCCTTGCGGGGGCAGCAGATCCAGGAACGGATCGTGCGCCGGCGGCGCCGCCAGGTGCACGGCCTGCATCACGCTGGTGTAGTCCTGCGGGCCGCTGATCGACAGCAGGTCCGGGAACCGCTCGCGCACGACATGGCTCTTCGGGCCGGTGCCCAGGCAGCCGGTGACGATGACCTTGCCGTTCTCCGCCATCGCCTCGCCGATCGCGTCCAGTGATTCCTCGACCGCGGCGTCGATGAAACCGCAAGTGTTGACCACGACCACGTCGGCGGCGTCGTAGCTGGGCGCGGTGTCGTAGCCCTCGGCGCGCAGCTGCGTGAGGATGCGCTCGGAATCGACCAGCGCCTTGGGACAGCCCAGCGAGACGAAACCGACTTTGGGGACGACCCTGGGCGCCGATGCGACGGACTTCGATGCCTTCTTGGGCGCCTTGCGGCGGGCGGCGGTACGGGATGCGGCCATGGACGGGGGTGACGACGCGGGCACGCATTGTAAACGCTTGCTAGGCTCGCAGGCCCTTTCCGGAGTTCGACATGAGCCACTACTACGAATCGGAAGACCTGAAGAAGTTCGGCGAGATCGGTCGCCACGCCAAGGCGCTGGCCGACCAGTTTTTCCAGTACTACAACGCCGTCACCGGCCAGGACGGCGCGCTGAGCAAGCGCGAGAAGGCGCTGATCGCGCTGGCGGTCGCGCACTCGGAGAAATGCCCGTACTGCATCGACGCCTACACGACGGCCTGCCTGGAGAGCGGTTCCAACCCGGAGCAGATGGCCGAGGCGGTGCATGTCGCAGCGGTGATGAAGGCCGGCATCACGCTGGTGCACTCGGTGCAGATGAACAACCACCTCGACAGGCTGGTGCTGTAGGTTCAGTGCATCAGCCTCAGCAGATCCTGCAGCAGCGCGCCGAGCTGCGGCTGCAGGCGCTGTGCGTGATGCGGCCAGTCGGCGGCGGCCTGCAGCAGCCGATCGGGTGCGCGCACGCGGCCGGCGATGCGCTGCAGCGCCAGACGCATGCCGTCCGCCTCCCCATAGGACTCCAGGAGCGCGGCGAAGCCGTCCGCGTCCGGTGGCCGCCCGCCGCCGCGTTCGAACCATCCTCCCGCAGCCGCGACCGCAGTCGCCGCGCGCTGGCAGAACTCCGCGAACGGTTCCTCGGCGTGGAGGGTCCAGTCGCGGCTCAGAACATGGTCGCAGGCGAGGTCGAGCACGATGCCGGCATAACGCCGCTCGCCCGGCGCGAAGCGGCTGCGCGCCGCCGCGATCAGCGGATGGCGGTCGGTGGCGGCGTCGATGCGCCGGTGCAGGCGGATGCCGTGCGCGATGTCGTCCGGGTACATCGACAGATCGGTGCCGCGTATCACGTCGCCGAGAATCGCGCCGGCCAGCGAGGTGCGGCTGCGATCGGCGAGCCACAGGTGGGCGAGGAAGTTCACGCGTCCAGCGCGTCCACCAGGCCCCAGTCCAGCGCCGTCGGCGCATCGACGCGCGCGCCGCTCAGCACCATCCAGGCGGTGCGCTGGCGGCCGATGCGGCGCGCGATGCCGACGCAGCCGCCGGCACCCGGAATCAGGCCGAACTGCAGCTCCGGCAGCTGGAACCACGCGGTGCGCCGCGCGACGATGCGCGACGCGAAGGCCGGAAACTCGATGCCCGAGCCGACGCAGGCGCCGTGCACGTGCACCTCGGCGCGCTCGGCGACCGCCGCCAGCGCGCGTCCCGGCAGCGCCAGCGTGCGCACGATGTGCGCGGTCGCCGGATCGGGCGCGCTGCCGAACTCGGTCAGGTCGCCGCCGGTGGAAAAGCACTTGCCGCGCCCGCGGATCGAAACCCGGCGCACGCCGTCATCGGCGGCGGCGAGATGCAGCGCCTCGACCAGCGCGTCGCGCATCTCGACGGTCATGCCATTGCGGTTCGACGGCCGATTCAGTTCCAGCGCGAGCGCGTCACCGTCGCGCGTGACGACGACGGCCGGCCCCGCGTCGCGGTGGGCCGCCGGCGCCGGTGCGCGATTCAGGCTCAGCCATTCGCGGTACTCCGGCCCTTCCTGCAGCGTGGAGTAGGCGAGCGATTCGGCGATCAGCGCGGATTCGACGTCGAGGCGCTCGGTGACGCGCAGCAGGCGCACCAGCACGGCGGCGGCGATCGGCGTGCGCGCCACGCGCTCGGCCAGCCGCTGCGCCTCGTCCACCGTCGCGGCCAGCACGTCGCAGCTGTCGCCGACTTCGCTACGTTTGCCGACGCCAATCACCGGCACCGGCCGGCCGTGCAGCCAGCGCGCGGCCGGGGCGGGGTGGTCGATGTCGCCGTCCAGTGAAACCAGCAGGCAGGCGGCCGGTCCGAGCGGCGACAGGTCCGGCGCGGACGCCGGGAAGGCCGCCCAGCGGCAAACGTCTTCGAGCGTGGCGTGGATGCCGTTCACCACCGCACTCTAGCCAATCAGCGCGCGCCGAACTTGAACAGCGAGAAGAAGCCGTAGGACGGATCGTCCGGTCCCGGTCTGCCGATGTAGGCGCCGGCGAGGAATGGATGGTCCAGCTTCACCGCCGACGGATGGGCGGGATAGGCCCAGTCGGCGACGATCGCGCGGTGGCTGAATTTCCACACGCCGGCGCGCTTCTCGTACTTGTCGAAGTAGCGGCCGCCGATCAGCACGTCGTAACCGGCGCCGCCGTCCTTCACCTTGTGGAACGCGAGGATATAGACCTCGCCCTCGGCGCGGTCGCCGTCGAGCCTGAGGTTCACCGTCGTGACGTTGTGGTGGAGGATGTCCATGTTGGCCTGGATCGCCGGCAGCTTGTCGATGAACTCCATCGCCGGCCCCTTGGCGAAATGGCCGTGATCGTCGATCGCATCCTCGTGGTAGAGCGCGCGCATCTTGGCGTGATCGTGGCGGTCCGCGGCATTGGCGTAGGCCATGATCAGCTCGTGGATCGCCTGCTTGTCGAGCAGTTCGTCGAGCTGCTGCTCGCGCGTCTTCGTCGTCATCGCTGCTCCTGTCCGGGCTTGGCAGAGCGTGATTGTGCCGCGCGATCGGCGAGCGCGACCTCGTCCACATGCGAGAGCCCACGCCGGATGCGCCGCTCCAGTCCGGCGCGGCGTCCGCACACGGCTGAGCGACCACGGGTTATTCCTTGACTTGGCCCCTCCTCGCCGCTTTAATACCGCGCTCGCCCGCCCGGCCCTCCCGCGCCGGGCCCTCCCAAGCATGGCCAGGTAGCTCAGTTGGTAGAGCAGGGGACTGAAAATCCCCGTGTCGGCGGTTCGATTCCGTCCCTGGCCACCACCATTCAACGCCCAACCTTCTCCCGTTGGGCGTTTTCATTTCTACCTTCCGCGACACCACGCGGGGTCCAGCACCGTTCTGCGTGTGCCACGCCGTGGCCACCCGGTGTCCTGAAGTCGCCCAGTTGGACTCTCTTTCGCTCTCCGTTCTCTCAAAACCTGCGCCAACTTCTTCGCCGGAGCACACGCAGGCGGCCTTGTGTGTCAACGATTTGTACGTGCGTCACGGCCATCGGTTGTCCATCGTGCTTGGATGGCCAGAGCATCAGGCCGACGCAAGGCTCGACGCCGCCGTGCGCAGGGCATGGCGTACAAGCCCGAGCGCTGCTGCGTGACCACGAGGGCGCGGTAGGCGAACCCTGGTCCTTGAGCTGCGCGTGGAGCTTGAGCGCCGTGCGTCGCTCGCGACGCGGCCGCCGGGCGTCGGCTTCCAGCGCCTGACGCAGCCACGTCTCGTGATCGGTGATCTTCTTGGGTCCGGCGGACCGCCGGTACTTCATTTCGCCGCGGACCGGCTCCCGCAGCCACGCCTTGATCGTGTTTCTC
Organism: Fontimonas sp. SYSU GA230001; assembly: GCF_040066175.1. Lineage (NCBI taxonomy): Bacteria > Pseudomonadati > Pseudomonadota > Gammaproteobacteria > Nevskiales > Nevskiaceae > Fontimonas > Fontimonas sp. SYSU GA230001. The sequence goes on along the minus strand of NZ_JBEAAM010000002.1, from coordinate 74,963 downwards.
GACAGGCTCGTCCGGCGTGCGATCTCGCTGATCGACAGGCCGTCCCGCAACAGCATCCTTCTGACTTTCGCGTATGTCGCCATGGTGTGCACCTCGTCTCCCTGCTGGGCCGTAAACCACGCAGGCTAGGTCGGAACACCCTGGTCAATTTTCAGCGAGCAGAACCTCAAAATCCTGGTCAGTTTTCAACGGGCGGCAACACCCCATCAGCTCCAGGCGGAGCGCAACAACACAGAGAAATCGCGTCTCGACAACACCTCCGTGCAGTCGCGCCAGTCTTTGTCCGGGGGCGTCATCGTTGCCGTGTAACGCAGGTCAAATCCTGTCGCCGTCTTCTGGGCGTTGATGTACTCGTCCAACTTCTCGCCGAGGGACTCGATGTCTTCGATCCACTCGTCTTTGATGGTGTCGGGGAGCGAGCCGAACAGGTCGTAGCGGTTTCGCATGCGCTCGGAAAGCCGCTCGTAGATGGTCTCGTCCACCGTCTGCTCGAACACCAGGTTGAGCATATCGACGGTCTCGCGCTTCTGGCCGAAGCGCTTGATCCGCCCGATGCGCTGCTCCAGCCGTGTCGGGTTCCAGGGCAGATCCACGTTGATCAGCGTACCGAGGGTCTGCAGGTTGAGTCCTTCGCATGCGGCATCCGTGGCCACCATGAGCCGTATCTGGTGCTCGGCCACCATCCGCTTCAGGGTCTCGCGCTCCACCGCGACGCTGTCACCTCGCTGATACAGGCGGCTGCGGCCCGCGCCGGCATAGAGGCCGATGGCCTCTTCTGGATACCGGGCGGCCAGCGCATCCGCCAGCCATTTCGCGGTGTCGTAGTACTGGCTGAAGATGATCACGCCGAGATCCAGCCACTTCTCCTTGTCCAGAAAGTGGATCACGGCCTGCATCTTTGGGTCGCTACTCAGTCGCTGTAGGCGGTCGATCAGGCGTTCGAGAACCTCGCGTTCCTCGCGGGTTTCTACGGTCAGGTCGGCCTCGAACTCGTCCCCTTCCTCATGGACGCTCTCCCCGTGCAACAGCCTGCGGGCGGTCGCGAGTCCCGCCTGGATGCTGGAACAAATGCGCTGCTCCATCAGGTTCTTCATGAAACCGCTGCCTTTGCCTCGCTTGGCAAGCGCCTTGCCGAAGGCGCGTGCTTGGCTGTAGGCCTCGCGGAAATCTTCCGAAGTCCGCAGCGCCGTGCCCTCGAACAGAGCATCAAAAAGCCGCGGCTCGGTCACCTTGGGGCGATTCGGATGAACCTCCACCCCAACGCGGGTGAGCAGGCCGGCATCTTCGAGCTGCTGCCGCTTGCGCAGCACGACGTGCCGGACCAAAGGGTTTTCGCGTTGGAAAAACGTCGCACCGGCGATGCGCCGCTCCAACTCCTCCTCCAGAATCTCGCGTGTCTCTTCGGCAAGGTCGGCGAGCGGGCGATTCGATTGCCATTCCCCGTTCGTCAGCACCAAGTCCTGCCGGATAGCCGAGAACAGCCTTCGGGCTCGTGGCTCGCTGGTGGACTCCACGCGCGGCAGCGGCGAGCGCAACAGCTCCCAAGCGTGGCCTAGGTCCAGCACGTCTTGCCGACCTGCCAGGATGTCCAACACGTCGTCGGGCCGATGCCAGGCCGCCCAGTCATGCCCCAAGACGAAGTGCCCTCGGCCTTGGTGCAAGATGCCCAGCAGGTCCCAGAGATCCCTAGGATCGGTTTGGATGGGCGTCGCGGTGCCGAGCAGCACGTGGTCGGAACGGGCAGCGATTTCACGCATGAACGCCAACAATTCGTTCGGCGATCCGGCGTCACGGCCTATGCCCTGCCGCGTGCGTGCTTTGTGGGCTTCGTCCAGGATGACGATGCCGAACCGCAAGCCCAACAGATGCTGCTTCTCCAAGGAGTCGCGCATCATGAGGCCTGTGGAGACGATGCCGATGCGCAAGGGACAACGCGCGATCTGCTCGCGGCCCGCTGGCGAGATGGCGCGCTCGTCCGCATCCAGCCACACCTTGCGCACAGTGTCCCACCGCGCGGCTGGAATACCCAGCTTGTCGAGCATCTCGGTCTGCCACTGCTCGGTGAGCGTCGCCGGCGCGAAGATCGCCACGGGACGACGTGGCCCGTTTTCCTTATCCATCAGCAGGCACAGCGTCAGCGCGGCGGTAACGAGCGACAGCGTTTTGCCCAGCCCTACCTCATCGGCCAGCAGCAGCCTCACTACGCCGTAGAGGCGATAGTGGCGCAAACACTCGGTCAAGAATCCTTGCTGCCAAGGCTGCAGCTGCTGGCCCTCGCGGTACAGCGGGGACTCGATCAGCGCGGCCGGCGCAAGGTTTTCGTCCTCATCGATCTCGTCGAAGACCACTTCGCGGCGATAGCCACGGCGATGCACTTCCCGGATGACCGCCTGGGGCAGCGGCTTGGCGGCGTTCCAAAGGAAGTCGAACTCCGCCTCGATCCAGGCCACCCCCTCGGGGGACTCGTCCTCCCACAGGATCTCGTAGTGTCGCTGCCAGCCGCTTCGGGTCTCGTTCATCGAGCCGATGAAACCAAGCCTGCGGCCATCGGCCAGCGTGATCACCCCCGCCTTGCCGTGCACGAAACCGCAGATGTCGTCAGGCGCCACGCGCACGGCCTGGCCGTGCCGCTTGAGGAAGGCGTCCAAGCGGCGGTAACGGTCGCGGTTGAGCAGCGCCTCGGCCTCCAGCGCGCGCTCATTCCAGCGGCCCAGCATCTTGCTCTCGCGCAGCTGGGCCACCTTGAGGTCATCCGGGTGGATATCGACGTTGCAAACGATCTTGACTTCAGGGATGCCGTCCAGCGCCTCGCCGGCCACCTCGAACAGGGAGCTGGTGAAGTAGCCGGCAATGCGTTTGTAGCTCCTCGCGCCCTTGAGATGCTGGAGCAAGAAGCTCGCATCGAGCCGATGGGTGCGGGAGGAGAAGCGCCGGATGCTCACGGTCAGACTGACTTGCGGGGTTTCACGCCGCCCTTGCGACCCAATCCGAAGCCGACCCGGTACAAATCGGGCATATCGATACGACCGTCTTTCTTGGTCTCGATCAGGCCCAAACGCTCGAGATCTTCGCGTAGTCCATCCCAACCACGCGCTGCATGCTGTGCTGGCAGGCGATCCGAGGGAATGCCCTGCGGGCCATCAGGAAATCGGGTTTGCCAGCGGGATTCGATGGCATCGAATTCGCAAGGCACATTCAAACCTCGCAATTCGGAAAGTATGACAGGAACCCAGGGGTAATCCTCGGCCATCTCCTGAACACGAATCTCGGAGGCCTTCTGGATGCCGCGCTTGATGCTCTCGTAATGCAGCGCGAATTCATGCTGGCTGTAGCGCTCTGCAGAATCTTCCGTAGCCTGGTGGATCGCGGCAAGGAACGACCGCGGCGACGTTCGACCCTGCCCATCGGCCAGGTGGCTGACAGACCAGGTGTAGGGCACACCGCGTCGCCTGTCTCGCCCCATCCAGGGTCCAGCCAGCTTTTCGAAGGCCTGGCGCTGAACTTCAGTTTCGGCCTTCATTTCTTCAGCAACCCGCCAAGTGCTGGCCTGAAGCGTACACGGGCAAATCGTGCGCATCAGCTTGCCATGCAGCCCTGCCGCATTGATCAGGCGCTGCCACAGCAGCCCATGCAGATCATGGCGTGCCCAGGTCAGCTCGGCTTTGGTGGCCGTCAGTTTCGAGGCATCGGGAAAATTGAACACCGTGCGTTCGGCCTGGTCTTCGCGCAGAAACACCTTGGCGTACAGCCCCGGGAATGCCTTCAACCAAAGTACGGCTCGCAGCAAGCCGCGCACGATATCGTCCATGCGCTGCCAGACATTGCTGGTGCGATCCAGCGCATCGAAAAGAATCAGCCCGCGCCAGTCCCGCGGCGCCTGCATCAGGCGCGCCGCATCCTCGGGGTGAGACTTCAGCCACTGAACTGTTGCAGGCCAATCTTGGGCCGGAATGGCTTGCCCCGACTGAGCCGCTACCCAGCGCAGGATGACAGCTCGCCACATGTCGTAAGGATCGCCACCTTGATGCAGAAAGTTGGAAAAGACATCGGCGTTGGGGTAGCGGCTGACGTCTTCAGTATTGGAAAAACCAAGCTGAACGGATACCCCATTGAGGTCGGCGGCGATACCGCCCAACAGCCCACGCAAGTCATTGGATTGCAGAACCGCCGTCCAGAAAGACTTGCCGACGCCGCGTCCCCCCACGACGACATGCGCATCCAGGCGCAACGCCTTGAGATGCGAAGGCGGCAGGTACAGCATTCCTGCGTCTGGCGTCTCGCCAAAATTGCTGGTTTCCAGCGGCGCGGCGAGGATGGCCTCGCGCAACGCCCGTGCATCGGGGATTGTGGATTCGCTGCTCAAAACGTGCCTCCGTCGATCACCTTCGGGTAACCCTCAGCCCAGCCCAGCGAGCGCAGGGTTCGCCCGATCAGGTCGCCGAACACATGGCGAACCTCTTCGTCATCGATCTGAGCGAGCCGCCCGTGCAACGTGCGCAAGGCGGCAAACCCACGGTGCCAGCGTACCGACCAAGGCTGGTGCGGCGCGATTTCACTCGCCAGATCGAAACTCCATCCTTCGTCATCAGTGGCAGAGACCTCGTCGTAGAGCGTTTCCAAAAAAAGGTCGTAGGCATGCTCACGCAAATCGGCCAGATAGGCAGTCGGATCAAGCTCTGGCACCAAGGCGGCGACGGTTTGCAAACGCTCCCGGATTTGCGTGGCCACACTAGAGCGTAGCCAGTGCTTGAACAGGATCTCGTAGCCGTTCCAGGTCTGGCTACCGTCGAGTGCAAAGAGCAGAATCAAGTTTGCACCGAGGTCGGTCACGCAGCTCGATGCCACCTCGTCGATGCCCGCGCGCGAATCGATCAGGACGATATCGGGCTGGATGCGCGCCTCTAACCTCTGCAGCAGCCTCTGCAGGCGCATCGACCATGATTCGCGCCTCCCGTCGCTGTGAACCTTTGGCATCCAGACCCGACCGAGCTTGGCGATGTATTCCCCAGGATCGGCGCCATGCGCGGGCACTGCATAAATTTGGCCGTCCCTCGACAGATCGCTCGTCGCGATCATGGCTTCGAGGAGGGCGTCGCCCTGGTCGATCAAATCCTCCACCAGCCAGTCGGTGATGCCGTACAGGGGCTGCCGTTCAGGCGGCAGCAAACTGGACGACAGCCCCGGCGACTCCAGGTCGAGATCGAGCACCAGCACGCGCTTGCCGAGCTGGGCCAGTTTCCAGGCGCAGGCCGCAAGCGCCGTCGAGCGACCGACACCGCCCTTGATCGAGAAAAACACGACACGCGGCGCGCCTTGTGTCTCTGGGGCGATCTGCGCCCAGTTGCCCTCTGTCGCCAGCCGGTCGGCGATCCAGACCTTGTCGAACGCTTCCAGCGGGAACCGGGCTCCGCCAGCGCATGCGTCATCGACATTCGCCTCGAACAAAATGCCCGTTGCGACCGGGTAGGCATGCGCGGCAATCCGTTCAGTCAGCGCCTGATAGAGCGCCTCGATCTTTGCCCGCAACGCGTCGTTCGCCTCGATGCTCTCCGGAACGATGAAGCGCACGCGGCCGTTGAGGTCGCGGTTGATCACGAGCCAATCCAGTTGCGCAACAAGATCAGCTTCAGCAGTCAGCACCTCGGCGGCAGCCGGCAGGATTTTGTCAAACGTCGTCATATCAGCCCTTCCTTTCGTGCCCGCTTCACCAGTTCACGGATGGCTTGGGCTCCCGACTGATGTGCTTGCGCCCGCGGTTGATCGAAATGGCGTTGATGCGCGTAGCGCTGCGAAACATGCCAATCATCGAACGGGTTTGTGGGCGGCAGGACATAGACCGCGCCTTGGTGATGGCCACAGCGATAGCTCTCGAAGCGCGTCCAGATGCCGTCGGCGTGTTGTCGATCAGACGCATTGGCAGGCCAATTCTTGGCGGCATCGAACGGCATCCCAAAGGCCAGCATCAGGCGCTTGAGCCCGCACTCGGCCGCCATGCCGTAAAGATGATCCGCATTCGCCCAGCGCTGCGCCTGGAAGAGCCGCTCGGCATCGTCCCAATGGCGTTCATATGCGTCCAGAAAATCCGCCTGCATGCTTCTCTTACTCCCCAAACCGCAGATTCTTGAGCCGCGCCCCCAGCACCTCGGCGGCGCTGCGCACATTCGATTCCGGCAGCTTGCGCTCGAGAAAGGCGAGCATGTCCATGAGAAGCGGCCGCGCCTCCAGGAAATCAGCCATCTCGGCTTTGATCTGCTCGACGATGACCTGCGGCTCGGTGTCCTTGAGCATCTGCTGCAAGGCAATGATGAGACGGCCCAGCCGGGTTGGACCGAGTTCGGTGGCGTCGGTGAGATCGCGCGAGGTGAAGTCGCTGATGCGCTTGAGCCGCGCATGGTTGGGGCGCATGTCGCCCATCACGCGGGCATAGTCGGCCACGCGGAAGGCCTTGGCGAAGTTCTGGTAGTTGTCGAGCTTGGTGACGCCCGCCGTCTCCATGTCCCACATGCGCAGCAGGAAGCGCTCGATGCCGGCGAGCCTCGCCCAGGTGTCCGCCGCCAGCCCCTCGGGCACGAGGAGGCTCGAGGCCGTCTCCGCGGCCTGCTGGACGATCTCGTCGACGACGGTGACCTCGCCGCGTGTGCGCGGGCGCAGGGCGAAGCTGGTGACATCCTCGCCGCCGATGTGGGTGTAGGCCGTCAGCACCTTGAGCGCCGCGGCAAAGCCCGCCATCTGCAGGTCGGCATCAGACCACACCGGCTCGCCGTGATGCGCGGCCACCTGCTCATTGAGGTGCATCATGGTCTCGATCTGCCGCGCCACCTCCTGCCGCACCGCGGGGAGGATGCGCTGCTTGAAGCCCGGCCGCTCGCCAATGGGGCGTTTCTTGAGCATCAGGATCACCGTGCCCTGCACGTAGCCGCCCTTCTTGAGCTCGGAGGTCGTTTCGGTCGCGATGTACCAGGCGGCCACCACCTGCAAGCCCCCCGCCCAGAAGATGCCGATGAGGTCGCTCCACACCCCCGTGTCCTGGTGGGTGAACATCACGCATTGCAAGCCGTTGTCCGGCATGTGCTCGGCCATTGCCCGGTAGGCGGCGACCATGCCGCGGCGGAAGTCCTCGCCCGCGCCCTTGATGGCGAGCGCCCGGCGCGAATCCCACACCCATTCGTCGAAAGGCTTGGGCGGGTTCTTCCGGAGCCAGGCGATGAAGAACTCGGTGATCTCGTGGTAATTGACCGCGTCGGCGTAGGGGGGGTCGGTGATCCAGAATTCGCAGCGCTGCTGGGGTTGGTCGGCTGTTTCCGTGACAACAATGCTACGGATGTGAGAAAGGTCACCGAATCGTGCCGATCCAAGACCCCATTGCGCCAGCAAAAAGTAGGCTGATCGAGTTCCGTAGTTCCAGAATGTGTCAAAGGCTTGGTTGTAAAAGAGGTTCTCTGGCTTTTCCCACCCTGTATGCCAATGGCAACCCTTGTTGCTCCAGTCTGTGGCTTTGGTGAAGTACAGGGTCATCGCGGCTGACGAGGCGTGAGTCAGACAATTGCTTCGCAAGCCCCCCAGGAAAATTAACTGCCTTGCATTGAACAAATGATGCCAATGCGTCCAGCCGCGCTCGCGGATTGGCTGCTCCGTGTTGTAGCCTGGCTCGATGGCCATGTCGGGCACGAGCCCCTCGGCCTGCCAGCGCGCGAGGTTTCCGGCGACGAGGGCCTCCACCTTGCGTTCGCGTTCGAGGTCGGCCTCGGTCGGGGCGGCGAAGAAGGTCTCCTGCCGGGAGGCCGCTAGCGTCTCCTTTTTGATCCACTGGATGCAGTAGAGCCGCTCCTGAAAGATGTCACCTTCGCGCGGCTTGAAGTCGCTCTTTTCCCAGCGGCGCAGGCGGTTGCCCGTCGTGCCGTCGGGCAGCCGGTAGTCGCCGCGCAGGGTCTTGATCGGCGTGCGGTAGGTCTTGCCGTCGAGCTGATAGACCAGGTCGCCATCCTGCACCGTGCCGCGTTCGGCGGCCTTGAGTTCCGCCGCTGACACGCCGCTCAAAATCTCGATGGCGAAGCGCTCGTGGGCGTGATCGGGCACGAGACGCGCGATCACGTTGCGCGTCCTGGAGATGACCCAGGAAGGCGCCATCGGCACCCTCCAGCCGGTCTCGGGGCAGCGGGTCTCGAGGCAATAGAGATAGGCCTTGGCGCGGTTGCCGGCTTCGTCGTGCTCGATGCCCAACCGCGTGATCTCGGCATCGACCGCCGCCGCGACCTCGCGCTGCGCCCGTTCGATCGCCGCGCGGCGATCAGGAGAAGCGCCGATGATGTTCAAGGCGCCCCAGGTGAGCATGCAGGCCACAGGGTTGAGGTCGGAGGCATAGACATCGCATCCCAGCCGCGCTGCTTCAAAAGGAATCGAGCCGCCACCGCAGAAGCTGTCGCCCACGCGCGGGCGATGGCCAAAGCGCAGGATGCCGAGCTGCTCGATGAGCTCCGGGAAGGCATGCGCATCGATGCCAAGGTGCGCGTAGTGGCGGTTGACCACCGGCCACACCGGCGCATAGAGCCAGTCCTGATCGACCTCTTCCGGGCGCTTGGCGCGGCTGGCCTTCTCCTCGTAGCTGCCGAGGGCGGCAACGGCGAGGCGATAGAGGGTCAGTCTGTCGTCTTCGCTCACATCGCGCCGCCAGCGAGGTTTGCCCTCACCCCTGGCCCCTCTCCCCGAGGGAGAGGGGAAGGTGAAGTAACGCTCGGGGTCGTCGATCTGCACGCGCTCCAGGATCTCTGCGGGCGAGAAGGCATTGGCGGCGAAGAGCCGCCGTGCCAGCCCCTCGTCGTCGAAGGCCATCAGCTTTTCGAAGACCGCGAGATCCGCTTCCGCGTCGTCCGTGGGCGGCAAGAGGCTGCCCAAGACGATGGCGCGCACCAGGATCAAGGGCTTCCTGCCCTTCCAGTAGGAACCGAGTCCCGTCAAGGTCTGCCCGAGGTTGGCTTTCCGTTCCTTCTGCGCCTCGAAGGAGACCTTCTGGGCCGGGAAGACGGTCTCGATCAGGGCCGGGGCATCCTTGAGGGCAAGCGGGACGAGGGTGGGACTGGTTTCAGTGAGCATGGTGCTGGATTTCATTCTGGATCGACCGTGCGGTAGGCCTGCGCGGGGTCGTTGCGGTCGGGGCGGGTCATCGTGATGCGACCCGCTTCGATGAGCGGCTGGAGGTATTTCTGCCTGACGTATTCGGGGTTGCGGCCGAGCAGCAGGCCCAGCGCCTCGGCCCGCCAGGGGCGCAGGCGCAGCAGATCCAGCACGACCGCCTGCACGGCAGACGGAGCACCGCGCTTGCCCAGGGCGCCGACGCGGGCGGCGAGATCTCCGGGAAGCTCCGCCAAAAGCGCCCGCCGGGCCTCGGCTTGGCTGTTATCTAGGGAGTTCTGCGCATCCGACTCCCTAGACAAGGGCTCGAGCTCCCTGGATTGGTGGTCCCACTCCCTAGGCAAGGCCACCTCTCCATCCTGCCCGGCCTCGAGCGCCCCCGTCTCCGGCCGGTACTCGCCCAGCATCAGGTCGGTGGGGCGATACCAGGTGGCCGAGCCCCGCCCTTGTTGGTCGAGCAGGCCGGCATCGCGCAGCCGCCGCAGCGCCTGGCTCGCCGTCAGCGTATCGACGTGGTTGATTTCGCGGTAGGTGGCGTTGTCGAGGACGCCCACTTCGCGCGCCACGACCAGGGCGCGCGCATCGGCCTCGGACAGGTGCAGCGTCTTGAAGCGAGCCAGCCAGGCGAGATCTGCCGGACCCAGGAAGTGATGGAAGAACAGCCGCAACACGAACTGATCCTGCCCGCGGTCGGATTCGATCAGGGGTGGGGCAAGCCCCGCGCGCTCGCACATCTCGCGCATGACGCGCACGCCGCTGCCTTTGGTCTCGGCCAGTCCCGCGTCATAGAGCGCAGCGGCGATGCGCGGGTTGCGCGGCACCGAACCGGGTTCGCCCAGATGCTCGGGCGACTTCAACGAAAACCCCGGGTTGCGGATTTCCAGCCGGTTACTGTAACGGACGATCTGCACCGGCGCATGGGCGCGATAGCTGCGGTGCATCAGCGCATTGACCACCGCCTCGCGGATGACGCGGGCGGGCATCACGGGCAGCTCCTGGCGCTGCACCTCGCCTTCGGCCAGACCGAAAGCCTTGGGCAGGTCGTCGAGAATCGCGGCCTGGACGCGGCGAACGAGTCGCAGCAGCGGGTCTCGCAGCTCGATCGTCTCGAAGCGGCGTTCGGGATCGGGCATCCACTCCCGGCCGGGAACACGGATGTAGTCCACGCGCGTCATGGGGAAGAGGCGCCGCAGCGCAGAAGGTTTACCGAAAAGGATGACGCCAGCTACCGTCGGCCGCCAAGCGCCCCGACCGTCGCGACGTAGGGCGCCGAGCGCCTGCAGGAGCTCTTCATCGCTCCAGTCGAGTTCCTCCGCGTGTGGGCTGATCTGCCGCCGCGCGTTGCGGTATTCGGCAATGGCTTCGGGGGAGAAGTCTTCGAAGCCGGCGTCCGGAATGATGCTGCTGTCGAAGCCTTCGTGCTGCCGGCCAGCGTAAAACACGACGAGATCGTCCTCGGTGCAACGCTGATCGGTGCTGCCGACGCGCCGGAAGGCGCCCTTGGGAAGGCCTTGCGCCTTGAAATAGATGGGCTTGTCCGCCGGCTGCGCTTCGGGCACGAAGACCACCAGCACCGGCTTGCCGGCCAGTTCTTCGCTGCGAACTTCGGCCCGCACAGCAAGATTGAAGACCGTGGCCAGTTGGGAGGCCAGGTCGGCGGCCAACTTGTCCGGCTGTTCGATGCCGGTGACGCAATAGCTCGGGAACAGCGCTGACTCGTCGCGGCTCACGCCCAGGAGCAGCCACCCGCCGCCTAGTCCCGGTTCGTTGGCATAAGCACAGACCGTCTCCAACACGGATTTGCCGATTTCGCTGGCACTTTTCGCCTCGATCCGTTCGGTTTCGTCGAGCAGCTGGAGGCGTTCGAACAGTTCCTTGGCGGTCATTCGACATCGTCCCCGAACAGATCCAGCGTCGGCCGGGTGTCATCGCGGCCGTTGCGGCCGCGACGGGCGCGGGTGCCCAGCAACTCGCTCTGCGCGACGTCACCCAAGGCGTGGGCAAGCGCGGCACGCCACCCCTTGCCGGCGTCCATAATGCCGCCAGTCGCCATGGCGGTCATGCCGAACAGCCACCAACGTTCTTCGGGTCGAAGGGCCAGCCAGTTCCTCACGGCAACGGGGATCTTGGCTGTCTCCATCTGCTCGATGGCCCAGGCCAGGACGCAGAGTTCCTTGCCGAGCAGGCGATCCACGGGGTTCTCCCCGACCTTCCATGCACTGGGCTTCAAGCCATGCGCGATGAGGCGGGCGTTGAACGCCCGCTGCACCTCGGCGCGGATGGCCGTCCAGCGCGGCCTGTCGAGTAAGACACGATCAATCACCGCAGTGTCGCTCGATGCCGATTGCAGTCCAAGGTATTCGCTGATCTGCACCTTGCCCGTGCTGCTCCTGGGAATGACGACCTTGAAGTGATGCGGGTCCGAGGTCGCGGGCACCCCGAAGCCCAGCGTATGCTGGGTTTGCGCGCGCCCTGCGGGCGCTTGGGTCGCGCGGCGCAAGGCTTGCGGCATGGTCATTCCTCCTGGCTCACGTCGCCCGGTTTGAGCTCAACACCAGCAATCTTCGCGAACTCCTTGAGCGCAAAGCCCGTGTCGAACTGAATGCCATCGGCGATGGCGATGTTGACCAAGGCTTCGGGCTCGTTGAGCACTTCTCGAAGGCTGTTGACGACGCCTTCGATCATGGCGGCTGTGACTTCGCGCTCTTGGAAGCGCACGGTCACGGTGTTTTCGCCTTCGCCGATCTCGATGCGAACGCCCTTGAATCGCGTGCCGGGTTGATCGCGGAAGCGATTGATGACCCCGAATACACGGTCGGTGGTGTCGAGAGACACGCGCTTCGCCTGCAGGCGAGCCGGCTTGGCGTCGACGATCTGAACCGTCTTGTCGCCACTGGCCGGGATCTGGAAGTCGGCGGTCTTGTTGGCTTCTCCGGCGCGGGCAAACACCAGCAGGCGATAGCTTGCCGCGCCGACCTCGAACGGGCCCTCATACCGCGTGCCGTCCTTCGGGTTGGAGCCATCAAGCGTGTAAAAGAGATCGGCGCGCGGGGTGGCCTCCAGGCGCACACGGCGCTTGTCGGCAGCGGGCTCAACCTGGTGACGGATCTTCAGGTCGGCCAACCAGCGCACGGGCGGGGCACTTTCGTGCTGCCCGGTGGTGTCCTTCACCCAGAAGTAGAGCGTCCCCTCCGTCGTTGCGAAGTTGTCGAGGTCATCGACCTTCTGATCCTTGTCCGTGACCTCGGGCTTGGTCGACCAATAGACCACGGGGCTCGCGCCCGCATGGCGGGGCGTCAGGCTCAACACCGTCTCGCCCGAGTCGGCCTTCACGTTGACGACGGACACATTGACCGTGGCCTTGTCCTTGGGGAAGGGGCCTTTCTCGATGTAGCCGTCTTCACCCAGGCGCCAACGGCCTTGCTTCAATGCCTCCGTCTTGAGGGTGTCCAGCCCGCTCGCCCCCGGCATCCAGGGCCACAGGGCTAAGCACTTGGCGCGCGTGACGACGTCCTTCCACGGCGTGCGGCGGTTGTCTTTGCCGGAGGGCCAGAGGTATTCCTCGGCCTGCGCGAAGTATTCGTCCAGGTTGTCACGGGTCAATTCCCGTACGAGCTTGTAATCGGCCCTGGGGCTTGCGAGCAGACTCTCGATCTGCGCTTCGGCAGACTGATCTTTCTCACCGATCTTGAGCCCTTGGTCGATGGTGACGCCGGCGAGCTTGTCGCAACCATCCATCGGGTCGTTGATGGGGAAATAGAGGCGGTTGTAGGCGGCCGACAGCGCTTTTCCGAAGCGGTCTTCAGCTTCCTCCAGCCGGTCGCGCGCTTCTTCGAACAGCGTGTCGCCAGGCCGAAGCCGTTTGTGGATCTGCTCGATCGCGTAGAGCTCGCGCAGCCGATCCTCGACCGCATCCGCCAACAGGCTGTCCTGGCCCGTGAGCACCAGCAGGTTGTTCTTCTCCTGCTGATAGTCGAAGAAGTTCTGCAGCTCACTGGGGGGAACCTTGCCATCGGGCTTGATCACGATGAGCGTCCGGGGGCCGCCCAGCTTCAGTTCGTCGAGCTTGGGCAGAACCTGCACATCCTGGTACGCAATCTTGCGAACCGGCTCAAGGATGCCGGTAAGCCGATTGATCAGCGCCTGATCGACCTTGGGCTGAGGGACTTCCTTGGCATTGCGCTCGATTTGGCGTGACAGGTTCTCCGTTTCCTTGATGAAGAACCGTTGTTCCTCGCGGTGGAGGTACCAAGCGGCCTCGCGCAGCCGCTGCATGGCTTGAAGGAACTCGTCGGGCTTGCGCTGCGGGGCGGCCAGGAACTCGATGAGCTCGCTCTCGGAGAGACCGATCCGCCCCCCGACAGCGCGGGACAGGCTGGAGGCCAGCAGCAGGGTCATCACCTGTCGCGCGGCATCAGAACCTAGCTCGTCGTCGATGTGTTCGGCAATTGCGTTGCCGTTGTCGGCGATGTCCCGCGTGACGGCCGGCATCAGCTTCGGTGCGATGCGTTCGATCTCGTCCTTGACCTGATCGTCGTTGAGGTTGAGATGCTGCGTGCCGATCAGAAAGACGTCATCCGCTTCGCGTTCCTCGACGCTCTTGAGGAGTCGAGCGGTGAACTGCATCAGGCCGCGGGTTTGGCGGAACCCTTCGTTCTCCTTGAACAAGGCGACCAAGTGCTTGAACGAGGGATGGAAGGGATAGGTCTCCCGCACCTGCTCGGCGATCTGCTCGATGCTGCTGGCAACAATGTAGCCGCCGTCCTCGGCCTTCTTGATCTGCTGGGCGTACTCCTCGGCCACGTCGGCGATGACACGCTCGTCGGGCAGCTCGTCGATGAGCCGCTTCTTGAGGATCTCGTAGATCTCATTGCCGGCCAGTTGCACCGGCGTGATCGTCATCGCTTGCCGGCGCGTCTCCTGCTGGAGATTGGAAATCGCGTCCGCGAGAGCCTTCGTCTGAGCTTTGTAGCTTCCGGAGAGATTTGCAACGACGATGGCGCAGTTGGGCAACTCCAGCGCAGCACTCATCAAACTGGAGAGGCTGTAGACCACCATGTTGGCCAGCGTGCCTTCCCCGTAGCGCAGGGTGCTGGCGTTGTCGAGATAGGGCGGCAGCTCATCGAGCAGGATCAACGTTGGCTTGTCACCGATGATTTCCTTCCACTTGCGTTGATCGACGGCTTTGGGACCATTAACCCAGTAGGGCTTGATGGCATCCTCGGCACCGAGTTGGCTTGCGATCTCGCCCCAGATGTAGTTGTCCGGGTTGTTGCGGCCGTTGAAGGCGGCAATGCGTGCCTCACCAAATTCGATACGTGCGGCCAAGTCGGCGGGCAGAACTTCCGAGCGCAGATGGGGGTGTCGCGCAAGCAGGCCGAGCGCGATCATCATGTGCGTCTTACCGCCACCCATCGCCTGGGTGAGCTCGAAGACCGCTTGGTCAGACTTGCCGGACAGGCGCAGGAGCCCCTCGCGGAACAGCTGCTCCATGCCATGCGTGACGTAGTTGCGGGAAAAGAACTCGCGGCCGTCGCCCTCGTCTCGGATGAGCTCTGCGAGGTTCTCGATGCCTTGGCTCATCCGGTAGTCACGGATGATTGGATTGAACCGGCAGGCCTGCTTGACCGTCTTGATCATGAACGCGCTCCGTGGTTGTTCTTGGCTTCCTTGGAGAGCGGAATCGCAATGCCGCGCTGCTCGCAGTAGTTCCGGATCAGAACCTCGATCATGTTTGCAATGGATCGGTGCTCCTGATCCGCCGCGAGGCGAAGAGCCTCTTTCAGTCCGGGGTCGATGCGAAAGGTCAGCGTGGCGGTCTTGCTCGTGGCCATAGGCTCTCCAGAAACCACTGCAAATGTACTGCATTCGACAGTATTGGAGCGGCTCCCACAATGCGGAATGCGTGGGATCAACCTCAGCATGACGGTCTTGATCGACGCTAAACCGATGCCGCAGGCGCGGCAGTCGGGCGTAGCTGTGATCGTCTGGCGCGGCAAGCGCCAACACCTTGGAAGTCATGAGCCTGTCGGTCTGTGAGCGTGGCCGGTATGAACGCGCTTCTCAGCCGAGAAGCCAAGCGGCAGCCGGAACAGGTCTGCCGGCTCACGCAGCCCGAAGCCAAGCCACGATCCCGAACCAGGCGATTCGGTGTTGGCCGCCCAGATGCTTCAAGGAGTCCAGCGTGTTCGGGCGGGCGAGGCGTACGTCCCTCCTGATTCCGCCTGGTCGCGCGCATCTTGGGAGGTCAGCCCATTGCTGGTGATCGCAGGTTAAAATCAAAAGTGAAGCCCACCACCAGACTTTCACGCCCAACCTTCTCCCGTTGGGCGTTTTCATTTCCGGCTTTCCCGACACCACGGGCTTCGGCCGATCGGCTGACGGTCTCGTCGATGAGGGTCATGCGGGTCGCGCTTGCGCACGGGGCTCGGGTGCATCGACGACAAAAGCTACCCTTTGCCACGGCGGCGCCTCGGGATCGATCTCGACGATGCGTGCGGCCAGCGGCTCGCCGGAATCGAGCCTTTGGGCGATTTCGGCGTTCACGGCGCGCGGCACGTAGCCGAGCTTCTGGCCCTGCCAGTCGAGGCGCACCGCCAGCTGGTCGTGCGGGTTGTCCGGTTCACGCACCAAAGCGAGCGGCTGGCCGACGGCGAATCGCGCTTCGAGTCGCGGCCCGGCGTGATGCGGGTAGCCGGCGACATGGGTCAGCAGCAGGGGTTCGGGTGGCAGCGGCTGCTGATTCAGCCACGCGAGGGTCTGCTGCAGCTGGCGCTCGGACTTGGCGTCCAGCCAAGCTGCGCGGCGCCGTGCATCGACGCGCGCGATGTCGAGCCGACTGCGTGTCTCCAGCGCCGCCCGGCGGGCCTCCTGCCGTGACGGGGCATTGAGCGCCACGGCGACGACCGCAGCCCACGCCGTCATCGCAGGACTGACCTCGCCGTTGCACGGGCCGCGCAGCTGCACGAGGCGGTACCGGGTGTCGTGGGGACTCTCGTCGTGCAGGCTGGGATGGTACTGCGCGGTGGCGCGCTCGCCATCGGCGAGGCGCAGGGCGAAGATGCGGTCGCCGGCGACGCAGTCGGGCCAGTAGCTGCCGACGCAGTGCCGCAGCTCTTCGCCTTCACGGGCGAGTTCCGCGGGCGAGAGCAGTTCCGTCGCGAAACGCCCGCACGCGTCGTGGCGCTCCAGGATCGCCGGCAGCCGGAACCCGTCCGGTGTTTGCCAGCGGTCGAGCACGGGCCGCTGCCGGTGCCACCGCGCCGAGGCGGCGAACAAGCCCAACAGCCCGTGGCATGCGAGCCAGGCGGCGGCGAGCCGGCCGGCACCCGGCCCATACGGGCGTCCCAGCAGCGTGGCGGCCCGTTCGCGTGCGGCCTGCAGGAAATCGCGGCAATCGGCCAGGCACGCGTGCAGGTCGCCGTAGCGTCGTGCGGCGGTTTCCCAGGTGCGTGTCCACCCGAGCCGAAACGCGCCGCGATGCACGGCGGGCTGCTGAGGCGGCGAAGCGGCGCGGTCGTCGGCGCCCAGCAACGCGAAGTAGTTGGCGAGATACAGATGCCAGCGCTCGAAATCGGCCGGAGTGGGGCGCTGGTTGTCGGGCAGTGCATCGAGCAGCGCCAGCCACCTCCGGCGCATCGCAGGGCTGGGCGCCGGCCAGTGGGCGGCATTCACCGGCGCGCGTACCAGCCCCTTGGAGATGCGGTAGTGCTGCGCCAGCGCCGCGGCGAGATCGCGGCCGGCGTCGATCGCGGCTTCCACGGCCGGATCTGTCTCGCGCCAGGCATGGCGTTTGCCGCCCCAGACATTGGGCCCGGGGTGGGCGGTGAGTAGGATCGGGACGGTCAGCGCCGGGAAGCGGCCGAGCGCCTGCGCGCGCCGCATGCGCAGTTCGGGCGGCAGCGTGGCCAGCCGGTTGTAGTTGCGTACCGAGGCGTAGAAGCGTTGCGGCAGCGGGTGCGGGGCCGCGCCGTCTCGGCGGGTGATGGCCGCCGGCGTCGGCGCCCGCTCCAGCGCGAGCAGCAGGCACATGACCTCGGCGTCGAGCAGGCGGGCAAAACGCTGGTAGCCGGGATCGAACAAGAAGCCGGCATGGTCCTTGTTCGGCGCCGGCAGGACCGGCGCGGCGTAGAGCACTTGTGCTTGGCCGAAAGCGGGGTGTTCGATTTTCCAGATGCTACCGCGCATGTCGTCCGCCACGGCTCCGGCCAGCGCAGCGATCACGCTGTCGTCGCCGGGGACGGCCTTCGCCAGCCGGAAGGCGAGTACCCGGCCGTCGGCGAGAATCAGCCACAGCCGCGGATCGTCGTCGTTGTTGCCGAAGACATGACCCGGCAGCCACAGCCGCGCGCGCACTGCGGGAGACGGAGGCGCGATGCACGAGGCTGCAGCGCGCGGCAATGGCAAAACGACGGCATGCGGAGGATTTAACTGCATGCCGGAGATTGTTCCGGCTGTCGGGCTCAAAAACCGAGCCCGCGCCGCAGCGCCGGGTCATGCCTGCCGAGCGGGTGGCTCCGGCGGACGGTTGGCACCGGAACGGTTCTGTGTTCCCGCTGCGGCGCGGTGATTCATTCGATGCGCACGGGTCTCGCGCCGAATCACCGCGCGCGTGCTCACGGCTTCGCCGGCGGCACGTAACCCGTCTCGGCGGTGTGGCCGTCGCCGAAGAAGTAACGCTCCATCTCCGCGCTGAGGAACTTGCGCGCCTGGGCGTCGGCGAGGACCAGGCGGTACTCGTTGATCAGGCGCGTCTGCTGCGCGATCCAGTCCTGCCACGCGCGCCGCGACACGTGTTCGTAGATGCGCTGACCGAGCGGGCCGGGCAGCGGCGGGCGGTCGAGTCCTTCGGCGTCGATGCCGAGCTTGATGCAATGGACGGTGCGGCTCATGTTGCGACGGGCTGGAGTGCGGAGGCGATGAGTTTGCGGACCGGCGCGGGCAGACCGAGTTCCGGCAGCTCGGATAGCCTAACCCAGCGCCAGCGACCGGGCTCGGCGAGAACGTCAATGTGTTGCAGCTCGATGCGCAGCGGCTGCAGTTCGAGGTCGAAGTGGGTGAAGCCGTGGCGCAGCGCCGGCAGCGTCCGCGGGCTCGCGCCGTCGAGCAGGCCCTGTGCCCAGCCGCCGCTGGCGAGTTGCGCATCGTCGAGCAGCGGCGGGCACCACAGCCCGCCCCAGATGCCCAGCGGCGCGCGCTTCTCCAGCAGCAGCTCGCCGTCGCCGTTCGAGGCCAACAGCAGGCGCGCATGGCGCAGCGGGCGGGTTCTCCGGGGACGCGGCTGCGGATAGCGTTCCACGGCGCCCAGCGCCAAGGCCTTGCAGTCGGTCGCGACCGGACAGCGCGCGCAGGCGGGGCGTCGCGGCGTGCAGACCGTGGCGCCGAGGTCCATCAATGCCTGCGTGTAGTCCGCCAGACGTTCTTGCGGCAGGTGTTGCTCGGCCAGCGCCCACAACCGCTTCTGCACCGCCGGCGCGCCGGGCCAGCCGTCGATCGCGGCGTGGCGCGCCAGCACCCGGCGCACGTTGCCGTCGAGGATCGCGGCGCGCAGGCCGAACGCCTGCGCGAGGATCGCGCCGGCGGTCGAGCGGCCGATGCCGGGCAGCTCGCTCAGCGCATCGAGCGTGCGCGGGAATGCGCCGCCGTGGCGTTCGACGAGCTGCTGCGCGCAGCGGTGCAGGTTGCGGGCGCGGGCGTAGTAGCCCAGCCCCGACCACAGCGCGAGCACCTCGTCGATCGGCGCATGTGCCAGCGCGACCACGTCGGGGAAGCGCGCGACGAAACGCTCGAAGTACGGGATCACTGTGCCGACCTGCGTCTGCTGCAGCATGATTTCCGACAGCCAGACGCGGTAGGGATCGCGCGGCTGCTGCCACGGCAGGTCGTGACGGCCGTGCGCCGCATGCCAGTCCAGCAGGCGGATGGCGAAGGCCGGCGGCGCGCTCACGGGGATGTTCCGGTGCGCGCGAGCCGCTCGATGCCCTGCGCGGTCTGCAGCGCCTCGTTGCGCATCGCGCGTTCGATCGCCCACGGGCCGATCAGCGGCGGGATCCAGAAGTCGGGTTCGAGCTCGGCCTGGAAGTCGAGGCAGGTCTGTCGGCCGCAGTGCGTCATGCGCCAGCGGGCGCGGCCGTAGCGCAGGTTGCTCAGTTCGGGAATCACGCGCGCGTCCAGGCCGAGCGCGCCGTGTTCCCGTACCTCGACGATGTCCTGCACCTGGTCGAGATGCGTGCAGAAGAACCAGACGCAGACGCGGATGCGCGTGTACAGGCGTTGTGCGCCCGGTGTTGCGCCGGTCATGCTGCGTGCGACTTCGATCGCGTCGTTGATGCGCGGGAGGTTGGAGAAGTCGCGGAACACGCCGAAACTCTGCGCCAGCGGGCTGTCGAGCCGTGCGACCAGATGCATGCGGTAGAGCGGCGCGGCGCGTTCGATCTGCAGCGTCTGCACGTCGGCGGCGGCAGCGGGTGTGCAGAGCGCGGCGATGAGCATCGCCAGCGCGGTCCTCACGTCGGCGGCGTCGGCTCGGCCGGCGCGGGTGTCGGTTCCGGCTGCTTGTCCTTCTTCTTCCGGCCGAACAGCAGGTCGCCCAACTTCTCGGCGGCCTTTTCCTTGAGCTGCTGCTCGGTGGCCTGGCCCTTGGGCAGGTCCAGTTCCTTGGCGAGTTGGTTCTTCAGCTGTTCCTTGGCCTTGTCCTTGAGCACGCCTTCGAGGTCGAGCTTGTACTTGGGCGAGAACAGGTTGCCGCTGATCTCGATCGGCACGGTCAGGCCCCTGAGCTGGTCCAGGCCCTTGCCGCCCTGGCCCTGGCTCGTCTCGACGACGGTCGGCTTGGCCAGGAAGCGGATGGTTTCGTTGGCGAGATCGATCTGGCCGCTGCCGGCGAGCCGGAAGGCGGGGCTGGCGGCGGCGAGGTCGCTGGTCCTGAGCACGCCGTTGGTGATCGTCGCGCTGGCCGCAAGGGTGGCGAAGTCCGTCGTCTGCGGTTCGGTTTCGGTGGGGGCGGCCTGGCCGGCGAGGAGCGCCTGACCCTGACGCAGAATCTGACCGAGGTTGAAGCCCTTGACCGCGCCATTCTCCACCTTGACCGCGACGCTGCCGTTGAGCGCCTTGCGCAGTTCGCCGACGGTGGCGCCACGGCTGTTGAGATCCAGCTGCACGCTGCCCAGGCCACTGACGTAGTCCTTGCCCAGCAAGTCCTGCAGGAAGGGCGCCGCACTCAAGGCATTGAGGCTGGTTTTCAGCGCGAAGGTCGGCGCGCCGTCCGCCGCGTAGCGGTTGCTCAGGTTGACCGTGCCGCCGTACAGCCTGGCGGTCAGATCCTGGGTCTTGGGCGCCTTGCCGCTGCCGCTGAGCTTCAGGCGCACGTCGGTGAGCTTGAGGCCGTTTATCGTCATCCGGCCGATGTCGATCGTGCCGTTGGCGTTGAGCTGTTCGAGCGCCTCGGTCGGCAGCTTGATGTCATTGATGTCGCCGCCGCCCTGCGCCGGCGGCTTGCCGGCTTCTTCCGCTTTCTTGGGGGGCAGGTAACGGTCGGCATCGATGGCATCGAGCCTGAGTGCAAACTCCAGCGCCTGTGTCGCAAAGTCGCTGACGGCCAGCCGTCCCTGCATGGTGCTGTCGTCGAGGCTCAGCTGAAAATCGTTGAATGTGGCCGACTTGAAACTGCCGCCGTACTGCGCCTTGAAGCTGGCGCGCGACAGCGCTTTCGGGTCGGCGGTGTCGAGCGGCACGTCGAGCTTCTTCAGCAGTTCGCGCGGCGAGAACGGCGCGATGGCGATCGGGCCTGACAGCTTCGGGTGTTCGCCGGCGAGGCCCTCGCCCTTGATCTGCGTGGTGACGTCCAGCCCCAGCGCCTGCACGCGGCCGTTGTCGAAGGCCAGTGCGCCGGTTTTCTGGTCGTAACGCAGCGTGCCGCTCAGCTTCACGTCCTGGCTGCCGCCGGGCAGTGGCTTGCCGGCGGCCTTGATCGCCAGGTCGAGGCCGTCGATGCTGAACACCTGCGCCGCGAGATCGGCGACGAGGGCGAGGCCGACGCGGCCGTCCGCATTCAGGTCGAGGCCCTGGGCCTTGAAGCGGATGTCGAGCGGCCCGGTTTCGATGCGCTGGGCGTTCAGGTCGGCGCTGAGGTCACCGTCGAACGTGACTTCCGCGCTGGCATCCTTGCCATCGGCGATCTTCCTGCCATCGGCCTTGATCGTGCCCTTGAGCTTTTCGATCTGGAAGCGCTGCGCCTTGAGGTCCGGAATCACGTGCGCGCCGAGCTGGATCGCGGCCTGCGCCGCCGGCTGCTCGGCCTGCGCCAGCAGATCGAGCACGACGTCGAAGGGCTTGCCGGGCTTGAACGCGCTGACTTCGAGACTCAGCGGTTCGATGCGGTAGGCCGTCCCCGCCTTGGCGTCACGGTAGCCGATCGAGGCGTTGCTGACGGCGATGCCGCCGATGTCGATGTCCTCGATCCGGACCTTCGCTTCGACCTGCACGGGTTCGGGTGCCGGTGTCTCCGCCGGCTTCTGGCGGTCGAGCAGGTCCTGCCAGTTGCCGACGCCTTCCTTGTTCACCGCCAGGTTCAGGCGCAGGCCGTCGAGCTTGACGCTGCTGACCTGGACCTGGCGGTGCAGCAGCAGCGGCATCAGCTTGACGCCGACGCCGACTTGGCGGATCTCGGCGAAGGGCTCGGTGCCGAAACCTTCGGCGTTGCCGAGCCGGGCGTCGGCGAGCGCGACCCGGAGCCACGGGAAGACCTGCAGCTGGATGCGGCCGACTTCGAACGTGCGGCCGGTCTGCTCGTGGACGATGCCGCCGACGCGGCCGCGGAAGCTGTTCGGGTCGAACAACAGCGGCAGCGCCACGGCCGCCGCGACGATCAGCAGCAGCAGGACACCGATGATGGCGAGGACGATCTTGAGCGGCTTGGCCATGGGTGGGAACGCGTGACTCGGGAACGCGGAGTGTAGCCGCTCCGCCCGACCGGCCGATGAACGCGGAGGCGGGTCAGAAGCGCAGTTCGGCGACCGCGCCGCCGTGCGCCCCGTTGCGCACGTCGAGTGTCCAGTTCTGGCGCTGCGCGAGCAGGCGTGACAGGTACAGGCCGATGCCGCTGCCGCCGGCGCGGCCGTGCGTACCGGGCTCGAAGACGTGCGCCAGCAGCGCCGGGTCGATGCCGTCGCCGTCGTCGGCCACGCGCAGGCAGCCCGCTTCGAGCGTGACGGTGATGTGGCCCTCGGGTGCGGCCTTGAGGGCGTTGCGCAGGAGATTCGTGAAGATCGTCGCGAAGGCCGCGGCCGGCACGGCGGCGCGCACCTCGGCCAGCTGCCAGCGCACCTGCGCGGTGGTGCCGGCGAGCCAGGGTTCGGCCCAGACCGGCAGCTGCTCGTGCAGCGCCAGCGCACCGGCCGGCTCCGATTCGCTGCCGCGCGCGGCCTGCAGCAGCGTGTCGAGCGTCGCGCTCGCGGTCGTCACCGCGCGCTGCACGCGGCGCAGGCGTTCGCGGTCCGCTTCGGTCGCCGGCGCGATCATGTCGGCGGCGATGCGGATCGAGGTCAACGGCGTGCGCAGCTCGTGGCCGGCGGCGGCGGCAAAGGCGCGCTCGCGCTGTACGCGCTGCTCGATTTCCGCGACCAGGCCGTTGATCGCTTCGATCACGGCGCCGAACTGGCGATCGCCGGGCTGCGTCTGCAGCGGCTGCAGGCGTTCGCGATCGAGCGCGCGGATGCGCGCGACCAGCGAGTCCACCGGCGTCGTCAGCCGTTGCGCGATCGCGCGCGCGGCCAGCAGGGACAGCAACGCCGCGAGCGCCAGCGCCGCAGCGACCACGGCGATCAGCCAGCGTTCGCGCTGCGCGAAGCGCGTCACGTCGTAGGCGAGGTAGTAGCGCTGGCCGTTGCCGCGTTCGCCGACCAGCACGTGGAACTCGCGGCCGTCCATGTGCACGTCGCGGTGCGAACCGGGCGCGAGGCGGCGCAGCGCCGCCGGCATGGCGTCGGGCCGGGCGGGGTCAGCCTCGTACAGCGAGATACCCTGCGCGGTGCTGACGACCGT
This sequence comes from Fontimonas sp. SYSU GA230001, assembly GCF_040066175.1. NCBI lineage: Bacteria > Pseudomonadati > Pseudomonadota > Gammaproteobacteria > Nevskiales > Nevskiaceae > Fontimonas > Fontimonas sp. SYSU GA230001. The sequence continues at coordinate 51,794 of NZ_JBEAAM010000002.1, read as the reverse complement.
GCCGGGCGCCGCCGGGGCGGCGAGCAGGGACGCGGCCTCGCGCTGCAGGATCGAGGCGAGCACGGTCTGTTCCATCCAGGCGTGCCCGAACCACAGCACGCCGCCGACCAGCGTGCCGACCGCGACCGACAGGCCGAACAGCGCCAGCCCGACGCGCCGCCGCAGTTCAGACCGCATCGTCGGACAGGCGATAGCCGACGCCGTGCACGGTGTGCAGCAGCTTGCGCTTGAACGGCCGGTCGATCGCAGCGCGCAGCGCGTGCATGTGGATGCGCAGCACGTCGTCCTCCGGCACCTGCTCGCCCCACAGCAGTTGCTCAAGCTCGCCGCGCGCGACGACGCGCGGTGACTCGCGCATCAGGTGTTCGAGCAGGCGCCGCGTCGTCGGCGTCAGCACCAGAGTCTTCTGCTGGCGTGTCGCCAGCAGCCGGACCGGGTCGTAGCGCAGGTCGGCGACCTGCAAGCTCGTGTCCGGCACCGCCGGGGCCTGCGCGGTGCGGCGCTGCAGCGCCTGCAGGCGCACTTCAAGCTCGGCCAGTGCGAACGGCTTGACCAGGTAATCGTCGGCGCCGGCGCCGAAGCCTTCGAGCTTGTCGTCGAGACTGCCGAGCGCGGTGAGCATCAGCACCGGCGTGGTCTGCGCCTGGGCGCGCAGCCGCCGGCACAGTTCCGCGCCGTCGATGCGCGGCAGCATGCGGTCGAGCACGATCGCGTCGTAACGGTTCTGCGCAGCCTTGCGCAGGCCGCTGCCGCCGTCGTGGGCCAGCTCGGTCGCATGGCCGTGTGCGTGCAGGTACTCGCGGATGCCTTCGGCGATGTCGCGGTCGTCTTCGATGACGAGGATGTGCATGGGCAGCGGGCGCGGGTGGACGGCGCGAGCATGCCAGAGCCTCCGGTGCAGCCCAAGCGCCCGTGCTGAGGGGATTCCCGCGTTTACAAATCCTTAACGAGCGGCCACAGTGCGCGCCGTCGCGCGTGCGGTGCGGGGAGCAGGGGAATGAAGCGTGTCAGGGTGGCGGCCGGATGGGCCGCGATGCTGGTGCTGGGCGGCGTCGCGCGGGCGGCCGACGAGGCCGTGCAGCTGGAGCCGCAGCAGGTCACGGCCAGCCGCAGCGACGCGGCAGAGGACGAGGTTGCGCAGGCGCTGACCGTGGTCACGCGTGCACAGATCGAGCGCGAAGCGCCGCAGACCTGGACCGACCTGCTGCGCGGCCAGGCCGGCGCGTTCACGCAGGCCTCGGGACCGGGGCAGGGCATCGTCATCGTGCGCGGGCTCAAGGGCTCGGAGGTGCTGCACCTGGTCGATGGCATGCGCCTGAACAACGCGTTCTTCCGCAACTCGCCGAGCCAGTACATCGCGCTGGTCGATCCGTACAACATAGAGCGCGTCGAACTGCAGCGCGGGCCCGGCGCCACGCTGTACGGCTCGGATGCGATGGGCGGCGTCGTGCAGATCCTCACCCCCGAGTACCGTTTCGACGGCGAGGACTGGGACACCGCCGGCGCCTTGCGTCTGCAGTACGGTAGCGCCGACCTCGCGCGCATCGCGCGCGTCGAGGCGGCGGCCGGAAACCGCGATGTCGCCCTGTCCGGTGGCTTCACGTTCATGGATTACGGCGAGCGCGACCTCGGCGGCGGTGGCCGCGAGGCGCTGACCGACTACCTGGCGCGCGGTTACGACGCCAAGCTGCGGTGGACGCCGGGTGCGCGGCACGAGCTGATGCTCGGCGGCCAGTATTTCGAGTATCCGAAGCTGGCGCGCTATTTCGACGTCGCCGGCGGTCCGGGCGGACCGGGCGGGGACGTTCAGTCATACTTCCAGCCCAACGACCGCCAGTTCGTGCACGCACGCTACCGCTACCTCGAACCGCTGGGCATGCTGCACGGCATCGAGATCCATCTCGCGCAGCAGCAGGTCGAGGACGACCGCCTGCGTCAGCCCAACGACAGTCGCATCGACACCGAGCAGAACCGGAGCACGCTCGACGGGTTCACGCTGCAGGCGTGGACGCCGCTGGGCGACACGCTGCGCCTGCGCTACGGATTCGACCTGTACCGCGACACGGTGGACAGCACCAGGCAGCGCACGACGATCGCGACCGGCGCGACGACCGACACGACCAGCACCTTCCCCGACGGCGCGCAGCAGGACAGCCTCGGCGTCTATGTGCACGGCGAATGGCGCGCGCTGCCGCGCTGGCGTGTCGATGCCGGCCTGCGCTACAGCCGCGTCGCCACGGACCTGCCGGCGACGGCGGTCAGCGAGCCGGCGGAGTTCGCGGACGACGACCTGACCTGGCAGCTCGGCACGCTGCTCGACCTGAGCGAGCGTCTCGCGTGGACCGCGACCGCGGCGCGCGGCTTCCGTGCGCCCAACATCTTTGACCTGGGCACGCTCGGCCCGCGCCCGAACAGCAACCAGGTCAACGTGCCCAATCCGGACCTGCGGCCGGAAACGGTGACGTCCTTCGACACCGGCCTGCGCTGGCGCGCCGGTGGCCTGCGCGCGGAGATCACCGCGTTTTTCGCCGACCATGACGATCGCATCGAGCCGCGCGAGCCGACCGGCAACACGATCCCGAACGGCGAGCTGGGCTGCACGCAGGCCGACGGCTGCGTCGAGGTGCAGAGCCGCAACATCGCCGAGGCGCGTTACTGGGGCATCGAGAGCGCGCTGCGCTGGCGCGCCGGCGTCACCGACGCCTACGCAGTGCTGAACTGGACCTGCGGCCAGGAACTGCGCGACGGCGCGCCGACCACGCCGGCCAACCGCATCCCGCCGCTCAACGGCCAGGTCGGCGCGATCTTCGCGGTACCACACGCGCTGACGATCGAACCCTATCTGCAGTTCGCCGGCCGCCAGGAACGCCTCGACGACGACGACCGCGACGACGTGCGCATCGACCCGCGGGGTACCGGCGGATGGGCGACGCTGAACCTGCGCCTGGCGTGGGTGGCGCGCGACGGCTTGCGCCTGCAGCTCGACGGCCGCAACCTGCTCGACAAGGACTACCGCGAGCACGGCTCCGGCATCGATGCGGCGGGGGCGGGGCTGGTGGCTGCGGCGGTGGCGAGCTGGTAGAGGCGGCTCACGCGAATGTCGGTCGGTGGCGCCATCTCTGGCGCGACCGCTGCCGGCTCGATGACCCCGGCCGGGCGTCCGCCGACACGCGACGCGGTGCTTCGCAGGCGTGTCGGATCACCCGCCGCCGATCGCGTGCACGATCAGCAGCTCGTCGCCGTCGGCCAGCGGCGTCGCGGCATGGCGCGAGCGCGGCACGATCTCGCCGTTGCGCTCGACCGCGACACGGCGTTCGCCGAGCTGCAGTTCGGCGAGCAGGTCGGCGATCGTCGTCGGGCGATCGAGCCGGCGGATGTCGCCGTTGACGGTGATCTGCATGGGCCAGCGAGGCGACTTGAATGGGAGGCACGGCCTTGGACTACAATCTGCGTCGGCCGGGCGGGCGTAGTTTAATGGTAGAACTGAAGCTTCCCAAGCTTCTAGCGTGGGTTCGATTCCCATCGCCCGCTCCAGATTTCTGACCCGAGGGTGGCACGCGCGTGCCACCCTTTTTCGTCCCCGGAGTTCTCGTGGAAGACAGCCTGCAGATCGCCGGTCGCGCCTACCGGTCGCGGCTGCTCGTCGGCACCGGCAAGTACAAGGATCTCGACCAGACGCGCCGCGCGATCGAGGCCAGCGGCGCCGAGATCGTCACCGTCGCGGTGCGCCGCACCAACATCGGACAGAACGCGAACGAGCCGAACCTGCTCGACGTGATCCCGCCGTCGCGCTACACGATCCTGCCGAACACTGCCGGCTGCTACACCGCCGACGACGCGGTGCGCACTTGCCGGCTCGCGCGCGAGCTGCTCGACGGCCACGACCTGGTCAAGCTCGAAGTGCTGGGTGACCCGAAGACCCTGTACCCGGACGTGCCGGCCACGCTGGAAGCCGCGAAGGTTCTGGTCGCGGACGGCTTCAAGGTGATGGTCTATACCAGCGACGATCCGATCGTCTGCAGGCGTCTGGAAGACCTGGGCTGCGTCGCGGTGATGCCGCTGGCCGCGCCGATCGGCTCCGGTCTGGGCATCCAGAACAAGTACAACATCCTGACCATCGTCGAGAACGCGAAGGTGCCGATCCTGGTCGATGCCGGTGTCGGCACCGCCAGCGATGCCGCGATCGCGATGGAGCTGGGCTGCGACGGCGTGCTGATGAACACGGCGATCGCCGAGGCCAGGGATCCGGTGCTGATGGCCAGTGCGATGAAGAAGGCGATCGAAGCCGGCCGCGAGGCGTTCCGCGCCGGACGCATGCCGCGCCGCCGCTATGCCAGCGCGTCGTCGCCCGTCGAGGGCCTCCCGTTCTAGCCGGCCGGTCAAACGCCGCCAAGCCCGCGCAGGCGGGCATCCAGAACGCCCGATTGGCTGCGAGCTGCCTGGATTTCCGCCTCTGCGGGAATGACGATTTCAATAGCTGCGAGCCGGTTCCGTTCACATGTCGCTCTACACGCCCCGCCACTTCACCGCACCTGCGTCCGAGGACGCCGTCGCGCTGATGCGCGCGTATCCGTTCGCCACGCTGATCACCGCGTCCGCAGGCGAGCCCAGCGTCAGCCACGTGCCGTTGATCTGGGCGCCGGGCGGCGACTGGGGCGAGCTGTACGGGCACCTCGCGAAGGCCAATCCGCACTGGCAGCAGTTCGCCGGCGGCTGGACGATGGCGCTGTTCCATGGCCCGCACGCGTACATTTCGCCGTCCTGGTACGTGCAACCCGAGCGCGAGGTGCCGACCTGGAACTACGCGACCGTACACGCGCATGGCCAGCCGCAACTGATCGAGGATCGTGACGACAAGCTCGCGCTGATCGACCGCAGCGTCGCGCTGTTCGAGGCGCACAACACGCCGCCGTGGACGCGCGCGCTCGATGGCGAACGGCTCGAGGCGATGCTGCGCAGCATCGTCGCCTTCCGCATGCCGATCGCGCGCGTCGATGCCAAGTTCAAGATGAACCAGAACCGGACCGCGGCCGACCGCGCCCAGGTGGTCGCGCGGCTGCGCAACGGCAGCCACCCCGATCTGCAGGCGATGGCGGACTGGATGCAGACCCATGAAACCCGCTGACGCCCACTCCGGCGACGTCGTGCGCCGCCGCGAGATCCGTTCGTTCGTACGCCGCGAAGGGCGCATGACCGAAGGCCAGCAGCGCGCGCTCGCAGCGCTGTGGCCGCGCTACGGTGTCGAGAAGCCGGACGCGCCGCTCGATCCGGCGCGGCTGTTCGGCCGCAGTGCGCCGCTCGTGTTCGAGATCGGCTTCGGCATGGGCGACCACCTGTTCAGCCGCGTCGTCGATGAGCCGGAGCGCGACTTCTTCGGCGTCGAGGTCCATCGCCCCGGTGTCGGCCGCCTGCTCAGCCGCGCGCAGGCCGCGGGGTGCGGCAACCTGCGCGTGGCCTGCGCCGACGCCGTCGAGGTGCTGCGCGACTGGCTGCCGGAACGCAGTCTCGACGAGATCGTCATCCAGTTCCCCGATCCCTGGCAAAAGAAGCGCCACCACAAGCGCCGCCTGATCCAGCCGGAATTCGCGCGTCTGGCGGCGTCGCGCCTCAAGTCCGGCGGCCTGCTGTCGCTGGCGACCGACTGGGCCGAATACGCCGAACACATGCTCGCCGTGCTCAATGCCGAACCGGCGCTGCGCAACGAGGCAGCCGACGGCCGCTACGTGCCGCGGCCGGCGACGCGCCTGAAGACCAAGTTCGAGCTGCGCGGCGAACGTCTCGGCCACGCCGTGTTCGATCTCGCCTACCGGCGCGTCTGACATTCCGTCGTCATGCGGACTCCGGTAGGCTGATTCGCATCATGTCCGCCCTTCACCCCATCGTCGGCATCACCGGCTCCAGCGGCGCCGGCACCAGCACGGCGGTCAAGGCGTTCAACCGCGTCTTCGAGCAGCTGCAGCTGCGCGCCGCCTTCGTCGAGGGCGACGCCTTTCACGCCTACGACCGCGAGCAGCTGCGCCGCACGCTCGAACGCGCACGTATCCGCGGCGAGAACTTCTCGCTGTTCGGCCCGTCCGGCAACCTGCTCGAGCGGCTCGAACAGCTGCTGCGCGAGTACGGCGAGTCCGGCACCGGCACGACGCGGCATTACCTGCACCTGCAGGCGGAGGCCGATGCCGCCGGGCAGCCGGTCGGCACCTTCACGCCCTGGGAGCGGCTGCCGCAGGATACCGACCTGCTGTTCTACGAGGGGCTGCACGGCGGTTATGTCGGCGAGGACGTCAACATCGCGCGCCACATGGACCTGCTGATCGGGGTCGTGCCGGTGATCAATCTGGAATGGATCCAGAAGATCCGTCGCGATACCGCCGAGCGCGGTTACCAGCCGGAGGAGGTACGGCGCACGATCCTGCGGCGCATGCCCGATTACGTCGATTACATCGTGCCGCAGTATTCGCGCACCGACGTCAACTTCCAGCGCGTGCCTCTGGTGGATACCAGCAATCCGCTCGACGCGCGCGAGATCCCGCGCCCGGAGGAGAGCCTGGTGGTGATCCATTTCAACGCACACAGCCGCATCCGTGCCGACTTCGAGCTGCTGCTCGACGAGCTGCCGGGCGCGTTCCAGTCACAGGCGCAGACCATGGTGGTGCCGGGACTGCAGCAGGAGCGCGCGCTGGAGCTGATCCTCAAGCCGGCGATCGCCGAGCTGATCGCGCGCCGCGAGGCGGCACGGGTCGCGTCCTGAGCGCGCCGCCCGGGCATTCGTCCGACTTTCAGCCGCTTGCGGGGACTCCTTGCAGCGCACGCTTGAAGCCTGGCGTTGACCGGCGTACAACCATCGAACGGGCTGCGGCCGGAATCCTCGGGCCGGGCGCCGGGCATCACGGTCGATGCGGGGGTGCGCAGATGGCGGAATGGTTGAATGACCTGGCGGTCGGCCAGTGGTTCAAGACCGAGGGCGAGCCGTTCGAGATCATCGGTATCGACACCGATGCCGAGGTCGTCCTGGTGCAGCATTTCGACGGCACGCTCGAAGATTTCGATTTCGACACCTGGCTGCAGATGTCCGCGCGTCCCTGCGCGCCGCCGGAAGACTATTCCGGAGCGCTCGACATCGAACGCGAGGACTATGACGTCGCGCGCGACGACGACGTCAGCGTCCGCCCCGGGCGCTGGAACAGTCCGCTCGACATGATCGACCAGCTATAGCGGAGCGTCACCCTCGCGCAGCACGCCGGCGCGTCCCGTCCTTCGTTCAGTGCTTGTCGCGCCGCAGCGGCGTCAGCAGTCTCTGCTCCGCGGCCTGCAGGTCCTCCGGCGATCCGAACAGCACCAGCGCATCGCCCGCCTCCAGCCGGGTGTCGAGCGGCGGCGACAGCCGGCGCTGGCCATTGCGCACCACCGCGGTCACGGCGACGCCGTCTAGCGAGAGTTCCGCCAGGCTGCGGCCGCGCGCGGTGCTGTTGTCGCCGAGCACGACGACGCGCAGGCGGTCGGCGTTCGCGTCGGCTGCGCTCTCCGTCAGCGGATCGCCGAGGAACACCTCGCGCAACAGGCGGTAGCGCTCGCTGCGCTGACTCTGGATGCGACGCACGATGCGCGACAGCGGCGTGCCCAGCAGCAGCAGGGCGTGGGTCGCGATCATCAGGCCGGCTTCCAGCGTCTCCGGGACCACCTCGGTCGCCCCTGCCGCGCGCAGTTCCTCGACGTGCGTCTCGTCGCGCGTGCGCACCATCACCGGCAGGTCCGGCCGCAGGCTGCGGACCACGTCCAGCACCTTGCGCGCCGCCGGCAGTTCCGAATGGCTGATCACGATCAGCCGTGCCGTGGCGATGCCCACCGCTTCGAGGATGTCGCGCTCCGAGGCGTCGCCGTAGAACGCCGGCTCACCGGCGGTGTGTGCCTCGCGGACACGCGCCGGATCGAGGTCGAGCGCGACGTGCGGGATGCCTTCGACTTCGAGCAGGTTGGCGACGCTCTGGCCGATGCGCCCGTACCCGCAGATGATGACGTGGCCGCTGAGCCGGCCGGTGGTCGCCGGCGCCGGACGCGGCGCCGGGCTCTGCTCCGCGCGCGGCACCGTCCGTCCGATCCAGGCGGTGAGCGCGCGGTTGTGACGGATCAGGAATGGCGCGGCGATCATCGAGAACAGCACGGCGGTCAGCGCGATCTGGCCGGTGCGTTCGTCGATGACGCCGGCACCGAGCGCGATCGCCAGCAGCGCGAAGCCGAACTCGCCACCGACCGCGACGACCAGGCCGGTGCGGACGGCCGCGCGCAGATCGACGCCCGAGTAGCGGACGATCAGCGTCACCAGCGCGAGCTTGCTGGCGAGCAGGGCGAGCGCGCCGGCCAGCGCCCACGGCCAGATGGCCGGCAGCAGCGCCGGATCGAACAGCATGCCGATGCCGACGAAGAACAGGCCGAGCAGCACGTCGCGGAACGGCCGGATCGTCGCTTCGACCTGATGCCGGAACTCGGTCTCGCCGAGCATCATGCCGGCGAGGAAGGCGCCGAAGGCCATCGACAGGCCGAAATGCTCGGTGGTCCAGCCCGCCGCCAGCGACACCAGCAGCACGGTCAGCGTGAACACCTCGGCGGAGCGCAGTTCTGCGACCAGATGGAACAGCGGGCGCAGCAGCCAGCGGCCCAGGACGATCACCAGGACGAAGGCCAGCACGGCCTTGGCCGCGGCCCAGCCCAGGTCCAGCGCGATCGTGCTCGCCGCCGCTGCGGTGCCCAGTGCCGGGATCACCACCACGAACGGGACCGCGGTGACGTCCTGGAATACCGATATCGCCGTCCCGAGCCGGCCGTGCCGGCTGTCCTGTTCGCCCTGTTCGTTGAGCTGCTTGACGATGATCGTCGTCGAGGACTGCGCGAACACGGCGCCGATGACGAAGGCCGCGGCAGCCGGCAGTCCGGCCAGCCAGCCGACGACGCCGATGCAGACGGTGGTCATAAGCACCTGTCCGGCACCCTGCGTGAGCACCTGGCTGCGCAGGGCGTTGATCTGCGGCAGCGAGTAGTTCAGCCCGGTGGTGAACAGCAGGAAGACGATGCCCAGTTCGGCGAGTTCGCCGACCTGCTGCAGATGGACGACCGGCCCGGCGGTGTGCGGTCCGAGCAGCACGCCGACCAGCAGGTACCCCAGGCTCGACGGAATGTTGAGCCGATGAAAGCCGACCACGACCGCGACCGCGGCGGCCAGCAGCAGCAGCATCTGGGGGACGGCGTACTCCATCGGGTTCCGGCATTGAGGAGACGGCTCTGCGGGAATCCCGCGCCGTCCGGGCCGCTCATTGTAGTCGGCGTCCGGCCGGCGCTCGGTGGAGCCGACACTGCGCTAAGGTATGGCCAGGCCCACGCGGACACCGTCCCGACATGCCACGCCTGCTGATCGCCACGGATTTCTCGACCCGCTCGGACCGGGCGCTGCGTCGCGCCTGCCTGCTGGCGAAATCCCTGCCCGCCGCGCTGGCGTTGGTGCACGTGATCGACCCGGATCGTCCCGCCGCGCTGGTGGAGGCCGAGCGCCGGGCGGCGGAGACCCTGCTCGCAGGCATGCAGCGCGGCTTGCGCGAAGTCGATGGCATCGACTGCGATGTGCGGCTGGTCGAAGGCGAGCCCTTCGAGGGGATCGCGTCGGCGGTCTCCGACAGCGGCGCGGATCTCGTCGTCATCGGGCCGCACCGGCGGCAGCTGCTGCGCGACGTGTTCGTCGGCACGACCGCGGAGCGCACGGTGCGCACGAGCCGGCGGCCGGTGCTGATGTGCAATGCGGTGCCGGTCGAACCGTATCGCCGGATCGCCGTCGCCGTCGATCTGTCGGCGGTCTCGGCCGCCGCGCTGCGCTCGGTGTACGCGCTGGGCCTCGATCGCGGCGCGGCGGTGAGCGTGCTGCATGTCTTCGATGCGCTCGCCGCCGATCTGGGTCTGCGGTCGCCGGGGCTGCCGGTGGCCGGCGCCGAGATGGTCGAGCAGGCGCGCCAGCAGGCGCAGCAGGACGTCGTGCACTTCCTGCAGCGGCACGGCCTGCCTTCGCTGCCGATCGAGCTGTACCGCAACGACGGCGCGGCCGGGGCCGTGATCCAGGCCGCGGCCGAGCGCTGCGGCGCGGATCTGCTGGTGCTCGGCACGCGCGGGCAGCGGCAGCTCGCCGTGCAGATGCTCGGCAGCGTCGCCGAGGCGGTGATGCGCGTCGCCCGCATCGATGTGCTGGCGGTGCCGCCCGGCGACACCGGCGCCTGAGACTGCTACGGCGTCTTCCGCGAGTTCTGCAGCGACAGCCGCACCCGCTTCTCCAGCTCCGCGCAGCACAGCAGGGCGATGCCGATCGCGATCGTGACGCAGCCGTCCAGCAGCGACAGTGACCGCGTGGCGAAGACGGACTGCGCCGCCGGCAGGTAGGTGAACGCGAGCTGCGCGGCGAACACCGTGGCGATGCCGATCAGCACCGCACGCGTGCCGAGCACGCCGCGCCAGGTCAGCGCGGTGCCGTGCACGTAGCGCACGCTGAACAGATAGAACACTTCCATCGCGACGATGCTGTTCACGACCAGCGTGCGCGCGTACTCGATCGGCAGGCCACGCCGTTCGGCCCAGAAGAACACCGAGAACGCTCCGGCGACGAACAGCATCGACACGAAAGCGATGCGCCAGGCCAGGCTGCGGTCGAGAATCGGCTGGCTGGCGGCGCGCGGCCGGCGTCGCATCGTGCCGGGTTCGGTCGGCTCGAAGGCCAGCGTCAGGCCCAGTGCGACCGCCGTCACCATGTTGATCCACAGGATCTGCAGCGGCGTGATCGGCAGCGCGAGCCCCATGGCGATGGCGGCGATGATCGTCAGCGCCTCGCCGCCATTGGTCGGCAGTGTCCAGGCGATGACCTTCATCACGTTGTCGTACACCGTGCGGCCTTCGCGCACCGCGGCGACAATGGAGGCGAAGTTGTCGTCGGCCAGCACGATCTCGGCCGCCTCCTTGGCGGCGTCGGTACCCTTGCGTCCCATCGCGATGCCGACATCCGCGCGCTTGAGCGCCGGTGCGTCGTTGACGCCGTCGCCGGTCATCGCCACGGCCTGTCCATTGGCCTGCAGCGCCTGTACCAGACGCAGCTTGTGCTCGGGCGTGGTGCGCGCGAACACCGCGGTCTCGCGCACGGCGGTGCGCAGCGCGGCGTCGTCGAGCCGGTCCAGCTCGCTGCCGGTCAGCACGGCCGGTGCCTCGGCCAGCCCGAGCTGACGCGCGATCTCGCGCGCAGTCACGGCGTGGTCGCCGGTGATCATCGCCACGCGAATGCCAGCGCTCCGGCAATCGGCGACCGCGCGGATCGCCTCCTCGCGCGGCGGATCGATGAAGCCGACCAGGCCGAGCAGGCAGGCGTCGTGATCCACGTCGGCGAAACTCAGGCTCTGCCTGGGTTCCGGCAGCGCCTTGGCCGCGAATGCCAGCACGCGCTGGCCATGCGCCGCCAGCTTCTCCGCCGCCCCGTGCCATGCGTCGGCGTCGATCGGCCGGTCGCCGTCCGCGCCGCGTGCAGAGCGGCACATCGCGATGATGCGCTCGGGCGCGCCCTTGATCAGGATGAAGGCGCTGCCGTCGTGGCCGTGATGCAGCGTCGCCATGAACCGGTGCTGCGCATCGAACGGAATCTCGTCGGTGCGCGGGAACTGCTTGCGCAGCAATGGCGCGTCGGCGAACGCCTTGTGCGCCAGGGTGACCAGCGCGCCCTCCATCGGATCGCCATCGACGATCCAGCCGGCTTCGGTCCGGCGGATGTCGGCGTCGTTGCACAGCAGGCCGGCGCGTGCGATCTCGGCGAGCAGCGGATCCTGCGCCGGGTCGGTGGCGTGCCCGCAGCTGCGGAAGTCGCCGTCCGGCGCGTAGCCGACGCCGCCGACCTCGTACTCGCCGCTGCCGACGACGACCCCGCGCGCGGTCATCTCGTTGCGGGTCAGCGTGCCGGTCTTGTCCGAGCAGATCACCGAGACCGAGCCGAGGGTCTCGACGGCGGGCAGGCGCCGGACTATCGCATTGCGCGCGGCCATGCGCTGGACGCCGATCGCCAGCGCGATGGTCATGATCGCCGGCAGTCCTTCCGGAATCGCGGCCACGGCGATGCCGACCACGACCATGAACGCATCCTCCGCCGCGTAGCCGCGCATCCACAGCGCGAAGGCGAACACCAGCACCGACATGCCGAGCACGACCAGCGTCAGTTGCCGGGCGAAGGCATCCATCTGCCGGATCAGCGGCGTGCGCAGGGTATCGACGTCGCTGAGCAGGCGGCTGATGCGGCCGAGCTCGGTGCGTGCGCCGGTGGCCACGGCGATGCCGGTGGCCTGGCCGGCGGTGATGAAGGTCCCGGAGTAGGCCATCGAGCGGCGGTCGCCCAGCACCGCGTCGGCCGTCACCGGCGCCTCGGACTTCTCCACCGGTACGGATTCCCCGGTCAGGATCGCTTCGTCGATGCGCAGGTTGCGCGCGCGCAGCAGGCGCAGATCGGCGGGCACCCGGTCGCCGGCTTCGAGCAGCACGATGTCGCCCGCAACGATCTGCTCGGCGGGCAGCGTGGTGCGCCGGCCGTCGCGCAGGACCGACGCCTGCGGATCGACCATGCCGCGGATCGCATCCAGCGCGCGTTCGGCGCGACCTTCCTGCACGAAGCCGATCGCCGCGTTGATCACGACGACGGCGAGCACCACGACGGCATCGAGCTCATGCCCCAGGACGAGCGACAGCACCGCCGCCACCAGCAGCACGTAGATCAGCAGGTTGTGGAACTGCAGCAGCAGGCGCTTGAGGGCGCTGCGGCGTGGCGGCTGCGGCAGCCGATTGGGGCCGTGCGCGCGCAGGCGCGCATCGGCAGCCGCCGCGTCGAGGCCGCGCGGCGTCGTCTGCAGGGCCGCGAGCGCAGACTCGATGTCGAGCGCGTGCCAGCGCGGAGTGTCGCCGGGTTCCGCGCCGGCGCGGGGCACGGAACTCGCGGGTGTCGGGTTCGTCATCGGCATGCGCTCTCGGAGGGACGATCGGCCGCGACGCTAGCAGATGCCGCCCACGGCCTCCTTGACCTCGGTCAGGCACCGGGCGCGCCGCGGCTTCAGCGCGGACGCCAGTAGCGCTGCATCTCCAGGTAGGTGAACGAGGCGGACCAGGTGATCAGCACCAGTCCGATGAGCGACTCCACCGCCAGGATCAGCCGGATCGGCCCCTTGGGCGCGAGGTCGCCATAGCCGACGGTCGTGAAGGTCACCGCCGACATGTAGATCGCATCGAGCAGTTTCAGCGGTTCGGCACCGGCGATGTAGCCGAGATCCGGGAACTGGACGGCAGCGTAGAGGCCGACGCCGAAGATCCAGATCTCGGCGATGTGCAGCGCGACGATCCAGACGACGAGTTCGAGAACACGCGTGCGCTGCTTGAGCCGCCAGTGGGAGATGGAGTGGTTCATCCGCTCCAGCGCCTCGTAGTGCATGAACATCGTCGTCACCGCGAGCACGCCGGTGATCAGCACGACCAGCCAGTGATCGGCCGACACGATGGCCGAGAGCAGATCGAGGGTCTCAATTCGGTTCGCCATGGGTGCGGATGTGCAGGAGGCGGCCGCAATGCTTGCAATGGACCGCGTCGGGGTCGTGGCGGTCGAGGCCACAGTCCGGGCATTCGTACTCGATGCGCCGCGGGCGGAAGATCGACTGGATCAGGCGCAGGAACAGCGACACGCCGACGATCATGATGACGATGGCGACGACGCGGCCCCACTCGCCGATCATCACGATGTCGCCGAAGCCGGTCGTGGTCAGCGTCGTGATCGTGAAGTACAGCGCGTCCACGTAGTTGGCGATCTGGTGGTTCACCCGCACCTGCAGCGCATACACCGCAGCAGAGATCACGAAGATGAAGACCAGCAGGTTGGCTGCGCTGAAGATGACCGCCTCGTGCTGCGCGAAGAAGCGGACCTGCGTGCGCAGCCTTTTGAGCACGTGGTAGGAGCGCATCAGCCGCAGCGCCCGCAGGATGCGCAGGAAGATGAAGTTCTCGGTGACGGTGGGCGCGAACAGCGACAGGATCACCGCCAGATCCAGCACCACCAGCGGCTGGGTGAGGAATCCGAGGCGGTCGCGCGCGATCCACAGTCGCAGCAGCCATTCCGCCGCGAGTACCGCGCCGATGCCGTAATCCGCCAGGACCATCCAGCGTCCGTGCTCGACGAAGGTCGTCGCCAGGAAGTACAGGATCAGGGCGCCGTCGAGCGCCAGCGTCGCCCAGCGCACGCGCATCGCCTGGCGACTGTCGTCTTCGTAGAGCGCGCGGATGCGGTCGCGCAGCGTCGGCGTCGCGGAGGGCGGGGTCATCGGCGGGAGCATCAAAAAAGCCGTCGGGGGTGCCGACGGCTTTCCGGGTCCACCATCTGAACGCAGGTCGCTTCGACCCGCCTCAGCCGACGGCCTTGCGCGGCGCCTTCTTTGCCGCCTTGCGGACGGCCTTCTTGGCCGTCTTCCGGGCGGCCTTGGCAGGCGCCTTGCGCGCCGGCCTGGCTTCGGCCTTGAGCAGGTCGATCAGCTTGTCCACAGCGGCGGCCACCGGCGTGCCCTTCACGGCACCCTTGAACTGGTTGACGCGCGACTCGTGCGACATCACCCACTGCAGCGCCGCGTCGGCGGCCTTGGCGCGCAGCGCCAGGATCTGCTTCCTGCGCGAAGCGGCCGCGCTGTCGAGCTTCTTGCGCAGTGCCTTGATCTGTGTGTCGATGGTTTTGCTGGCCATGTCTTTGACTCCCCGCTGAGGACGAGGTCCGAGCATATTGCAGAACCTCGCGCCGGTGCCAGCGCGGTTCAGATGCCCATCGAGCTGAGGGTTTGCACTATGCGCTGCAGTACGCCGGCGGCGCGCGGATGCTCGACTTCGAATTCCGCGACTGCATCGCGCACGCCATGGACCAGGGATGCGTGCGGTTCGGACGGACGCGATGCGTCGAGTTGTGCCTCGATGCGCGCCGCGAGGTCGCGCAGGCGCGCGCGCCCGGGCGCGTCCGGCGGCAGGCGGTCGAGTTCGGCGCGCAGCTCGTTGAGGTCGCGGTGCAGTTGTTGCAGATTCATGCGCGGCTCCGGCGAAGGACTCCATTGTTGGAGAAGGGTGCCGGGGCTTTCAATGCCGCGAGCGGGGATGACCCATGTCAATGCGCGCCCCGGCGGCGCTGCCTTAGCGTGGTGCCGGATCGCCGGTCCAGGCCGGTACACGAGGAGGGACTCATGCAGCACCGGATTCTGGCGAGCGAGATCATGACGCGCGACGTGGTCAGCGTCGATGCGAAGATGGAAGTGGCGGCGGCGGCAGAGCTGCTGTGCGAGCGGAGCGTCTCCAACGCGGCCGTGGTCGAGAAGGACTTCACGCGGGAGATCCTCGTCGGCTTCGTGTCGGAAAAGGATCTGCTGCAGTGCTATGCCAGTGGCAAGATGCACGCCGAGCCGCACCTGCGCGTGGCCGAGGTCATGCGTCCTCACCCGGTGTGCGTGCGGCCCGAAACCGATCTGTACACGCTCGCGGCGATCTTCATGCAGCACGGCTATCGGCACGTGCCGGTGGCCGTGGGGCAGGTGCTGCAGGGCATGGTCAGCCGCCGCGACGTGCTCAAGGCGCTGCTCGCGGACTACCGGGCCTGGCAGCGCGAAGATCCGGCGACGCGGCGTGCGCCGGACCTGGCGGCGATCTTCACGCCACGCTTCCTGCTCGGCTGAGCGAGCATGTCCAGGGTGACGAGCGAAGCCGACGGGAGACCTGCATGACCGACGCGGTGGACTGGATCAAGCGGCTGGATCTCGCTCCGCATCCGGAGGGCGGGCATTTCCGTCGCATCTACACCGATGAGCGCGCTTATCCGACGCTGAGCGGCAACCGTCCGCTGGTGACGTCGATCCACTACCTGCTCAGCCGCAAGTCGCCGGTCGGCTACCTGCACCGCAACCGTTCGACCGTCCTGCACTACCTGCAGGATGGCGGCCCGGTGGAGTACCTGTTGCTGCCCGAGTCCGGGGTCTGCCAGCGCGTCGTGCTCGGCGGCGGCGAGGGCGAGCAGATCTTCCTGCAGGTACCGGGCGGCTGCTGGAAGGCCTGCCACCTGCAGGACGGCGTCGATCATGCGCTGATCAGCGAAGTGGTCGTGCCCGGATTCGACGGCATCGACCACCAATTCATGCCGATGTCCACGCTGCGCCGCGATTTCGCCGCACTGGCCGGCGATCTGCTGCCGTTCCTGCGTCCGCCGGGCTGACCGGCGACGGAGGCACGCGGAGTTCAGCCGCCGAAGGCTTCGGCGAGGAAGTCACGCATCATCGCGAACGCGCGGCGCGCCACCTTGGCGTCGTACATCGCCTGGCCCGGTTGGCGGGCGTCCGGGTCGGTGAACGAGTGCACCGCGCCGCCGAAGCGCACCAGCTGCCAGTCGGCCTTTGCCTCGCGCATCTCCGCCTGAAACGCATCCACCTGCTCGGCGGGCACATAGGGATCGGCGTCGCCGTGCAGCGCAAGGATGCGCGTGCGGATCGGTGCGTTGTCCGGGGTTCCCGGCAGCGACAGGTTGCCGTGGAAGGACACGACGGCGGCGATGTCGGCGCCGGTGCGGGCCAGTTCCAGGACGGTCGCGCCGCCGAAGCAGAAGCCGATCGCCGCGACACGCCCGGGATCGGCGGGCAGCCCGGCCCTGCGCACCTCGCCCAGCGCCGCGGCCTGTGCGGCACGGATGCGCTCGCGCAGCAGCGGGCGGTCGGCGTACAGCGCACCGACCGCCTTGCCGGCCGCGCCGGCATCGGCCGGCAGCCGGTCCTTGCCGTACATGTCGGCGACGAACACCACGTAGTCGGAACCGGCGATCTCGCCGGCCTGCTTGCGGTTGGCGGCGGTGGCGCCCAGCCAGTTGGGCACGACGATCAGCAGCGGCCGCGTCGTGCGCACGGTGTCGTCGTAGAGGAAATAGCCGCGGTGCGTCTGCGCGCCGACCGGGTAGTCGAACGGACGCTCGACGACGGCGGCGAACGCGGTGGCGGAATACGTGGCGGTCATCCAGCTGATCAGTCCGGCGATCCAGCGGTTCATCGGCAAGCTCCTGCGCGGCGCGAGCCCGGATGATAGCGCCGCGCGCCGCCGCACCGGTGACGCTGAGGGAATCCCCGGTGACGGGCCGATGCCCGGCTGCGATAACGTAGGAATAGGAGTACAGGCGGAACGGAAAAATCCGACATCCGCATTCCGCGGCTTGGGGAGAGTGGGGGATGACGACGAGACTGAAGGCCTGGCCGCTGCGCCTGCTGGCGGCGGCTTTTTCTTTGAGCGCGGCGTCCGTGCTGGCGCAGGACGGCGAGCCGGTGCCGGAGCCGGAGTACGGGCAGGCCGCGGACGCGGTCGTGCCGGACGAGACGGGCGCGGCGGTCGAGACGATCCAGGTCGAACCGCTGCGCGAACCGGAGCCGCCTGCGGCCGAGCCGGACGTCGCGCCGGGCAAGACCCGGCTGGAGACGATCGAGGTGACCGGTTCGCGCCTGAAGCGCACCGATTACGAGACCGCGCAGCCGGTGGTCGTGATCACGCGCCAGGATCTCGAGCGCACGGGACTGACCGACATCTCGGAGATCCTGCGCAACATCACGGTCGCGGGCAACAACAGCCTCAGCGCGCAGCAGGGCCGATTCGCCCTGACGATGGGCGAAACCAATCTGGATCTGCGCAACCTCGGCGCCAACCACACGCTGCTGCTCGTCAACGGTCGCCGCTGGGTGACCGGCCTGATCCAGACGCAAACGTCGGTTTCCGACTACAACACGATTCCCACGGCGATCATCGAACGCGTGGAGATCCTCAAGGACGGCGCATCGGCGATCTACGGTTCCGACGCGATCGGCGGCGTGGTCAACGTCATCACGCGCAAGGACTTCGATGGTCTTGCCCTGTCCTACCACGTCGGCCAGTTCTACCAGCAGGGCGACGGCACGAATCAGCAGGCGTCGATCTCGTGGGGCCTGAATCGGCCCGACACCAATCTGTTTCTCAACCTGAGCTACACCGACCAGGCCGAAGCACCCAACACCAATCGCGCCATCACCGCCAGCCCCAGCGCGGGCCCCACGCGCAACAGCATCGTCACGCCCAACGCGCTGCTGCGCTTCGTCGAACTCGATTCGATCCATGCCGCGATGTACGGCTGCCCGAACCTGCAGGCCGGCATCGCCGCCGGCGCGGTGCCGGGCACGCTCGGCCCGCTGCGCGGGCCGGTGGCGATGACCAGCATGATCCCGGCGGGCCTGGTGCTCTGCGACCTGACGCTCAATCCGGGCGCCACCGGCGGCGCCGGGAATCCGCAGGACTACCACCAGATCAACCGCAACAATCCGGACGACGTCTACAACCGCTTTGCGGACGGCACGCTCAAGGAGCCCAACGAGCGCACGGCATTTTTCACGCAGTTCAACCAGCGGCTGTTCGACACCCTGTCGTTCAATTTCGAGGGCCTCTACAACCGGCGCGAATCGATCAGCGTCGGCCAGAACGCCTACCTCGGCGGCGGGAATCTCGATGGCGGACCGCAGGGTTATCTGGCCTACATCTCGGCGACCAATCCCAACAACCCGTTCGCGCAGGACATCGGCTGGGACTCCAGCTGCGGACCGGCCGGCGTCGGCGATCCGACCGGGCCGAGCTGCACCGGCATCGGTGACGGCAGCGGTTCATGGGCGATCCGCCAGGGTCCGGGCAAGAACAACCAGACGTTCATCGACACCGTGGACACGCTGCGCCTGGGGGGCGGTTTCAGCGGCGATTTCGGTCTCGCGGGTCTGCCGGTTTCCTGGGAAGGCGGCTACATCTACTCGCGCAGCAAGATCGAAGACATCCTGCCGTCGGTCAACTATGAACGCGCCGGCATCGCGCTCGGCAACTTCGGCACCTGCAGCGGGGACTGCGCGCCGCTGAACGTGTTCCAGGGCCCGGCCGGGCTGACCCAGGAAGCGATCGATTTCATCGTCACCCACAACTGGCAGCGCAACCGGACGCGGCAGGACATCGCCTACCTGAACTTTTCCAGTCAGCTGCCGGTGGACGGCTGGCTGCCCGCGCCGCTGGCGGTCGCGCTCGGTGGCGAATTCCGCCGCGACCAGTACGTCAGCGACATCGACCCGACGATCCAGCAGGGTCTGATCCGCCTCAACACGCTCAATCCGCTGAGCGGCCGGACCTATGCGCGCGAAGCCTACGTCGAGCTCGGCATCCCGCTGCTGAAGGATGCGCCGCTGGCGGCCGCCGTCGATCTCGATCTGGCGGGCCGCTATTCGCATTATCCGCGGATCGGTGCGGTGACCACGGGCAAGGCGGGCCTGCGCTGGCAGCCGATCGACGACCTGCTGCTGCGCGGGACGTACTCGACCGGTTTCCGCGCGCCGAACGTCGGAGAGCTGTATCTCGGCGCCGCGCAGAGTTACGACCCGTTGTCGGATCCCTGCGCCAATCCCGGCGACAACGACACCGCCGACCAGAACTGCCTGATGGATGGAACGCCGGGCGGCGGATCGTCCGACACCGTGGCAACGCCCTACGACCTGTGGATGGGCAACCTGGATCTCAAGCCCGAGCGCTCGAAGAACCTGACCTACGGGCTGATCTATTCGCCGACCTGGATCCGGGATCTGAACGTCAGCGTCGATTTCTACGACATCAAGATCACCGACTTCGTCGTCATCGGCCAGGGACAGTTCTTCCTCGACTCCTGCTACAAGACCGAACAGCGCAACTACTGCGACTACATCCACCGTGACGGGACCGGAACGCTGACCTACGTCGAGACGCCGTATTTCAACCTCGCCGGCGTCGAGACCGCCGGCGTCGATTTCAGCATCAACTACGGGCTGCCGCTGCCCGAGTCGCTGGGGCGTTTCAAACTCAACCTGGACGCGTCCTATCTGAGCAAGTTCGATTCGATCGCGCCGCGTCCGGGACAGCCGGACGAGGTCAGCAACGAGGTCGGCAAGGTCTCGGGCCAGTTCTTCGGCTTCCCGCGCTGGAAGGCAACGGGGACGCTCGGCTGGCAGTTCGACCGGCTGAAGGCGAGCTGGTCCACGCGCATGGCCTATCACATGACCGAGCCCTGCGGCGACTTCTTCCCGACGCCGTCGCTCAAGGACCTGGGCCTGTGCAGCCATCCCGACGTCGTCGATGCCGAAGGCAATCCGGCGCCCGAGAACCGCTTGCGCACGGTCTTCTATCACAACGTGCAGATCGGCTACGAGCTGTCCGACTACAACGCGAACATCGCGATCGGCGTCAACAACGTGCTGGATCAGGATCCGCCGATCTCGCGCAGCCTGACGTCGCTGTACTGGTACAACTACGACCCGAATCACTACGAGACGCCGGGACGCTTCGGTTATATCCGCGCGGGTTTCAAGTTCTGAGCGTCCGGGACCGACGGGATCGTCGGTCTTAGGCAGTCCCCGAGACTGCGGACCGACTCCTGGCCGACGCCGCCCGCGTCACCGGGTTCGCCCCTGCCATGCCCGCCGTGGCGCTGAGTGAATCCCCGGTGACAGGCCGATGACGGGTTGCGATAATGTAAGGAATCACTTACAGGCGGAATCCACTTATCCGACATCCGGATTCCGCGAGCTGGGAGAGTTGGGGATGGCGACGAGACTGGGTACCTGGCCGCTGCGGCTGCTCGCGGCGGCTTTTTCTTTGAGTGCGGCGTCCGTGCTGGCGCAGGACGCTGACCCGCTGCCGGAACCGGAGTACGGGCAGGCCGCGGATGCGGCCGCGCCGGACGATCCGGCCGCGACACCGGAGATCCAGCCGGAAGACCAGCAGGAAGATTCGACGGTCGTCGAGACGATCCAGGTCGAGCCGCTGCGCGAACCGGAAGCGCCCGCGGCCGAGCCGGAAGTGGCAGAGGGCAAGACCAGGCTGGAAACCATCGAGGTGACCGGCTCGCGCATCCGCCGCTCCGACTACGAGACGGCGCAGCCGGTGCTCGTGGTGACGCGCGCCGACATCGAGCGCTCGGGCCTGACCTCGATCGGCGACCTGCTGCAGGGCCTGCCGCAGGCCGGCGCGGCGCTGAACACCGCCAACAACAACGGCGGCAACGGCGCGGTCGAGGTCGATCTGCGCAACCTCGGTTCCAACCGCGTGCTGGTGCTGGTCAACGGCCGGCGCTGGGTGTCCGGCGTCGCCGCCACCAGCACCAGCTCCGTGGATCTCAACACCATCCCGATTTCGATCATCGACAGCATCGAAGTCCTCAAGGACGGTGCGTCGGCCGTGTACGGCTCGGATGCCATCGCCGGCGTCATCAACATCAAGACGCGCCGGGATTTCGAGGGCGGCCAGTTCCGCGCCCACGCACAGACCTACGACGACGGCAAGGGCCTGACGCAGTCCTACAGCTATTCGGTCGGCAGCTTCAACGGCAAGACCGGCGTGTTCATGGACGTCAGCTACACGAATCAGGGAGAGGTGCTCGCGGGCGACCGCGAGGAATCTTCGTATCCGACGTACGGTACCGGGCTGTCGCGCGGCAGCTCGTTCACGCCGGGCGGTCGCTTCCTGTTCGTGCCCACGCCCGGCAACGGCAACGTGATCTCCAATGGCGACACCGATCCGACCTCGCCCAACGCACTGTGCCGCGACCTGTCGGGCGGCGTCGTCGAAGGCGTGCTCAGCGATCCCTGGGGGGGTGTCGTCGGCAGCGACCCGGCCAATCCCGGCATCCCGGGCGCGCCGCCTCTGGGCCTGGCCTTCCCGGCCGGCTCGGCACTGACGCTGTGCGATCTCGCCGGCCGCCGCGGTGCGGGGACCGATCCGAGCGGCAACTTCGCGCGCTTCGATCCCAACGTCGATGCCTACAACTACGCGCCGGTCAACTACCTGCTGACCCCCAGCGAGCGCACCGGCCTGTTCGCGCAGTTCACGCACGACTTCGAGAACGGCATCCACGCGTCCAGCGAGGTGCTGTACAACAACCGCAAGTCGGCGCAGCGGCTCGCGGAAACGCCGTTCGGCTTCGGCGACGCGCTGGGCATTCCGCCCTTCGATCTCGGCTACGTGGCCGCCGACAACCCGTACAACCCGACCAACTCGGCCAGCCCGTACTACATCCCCGGCACGACGCCGCAGGACATCGGCCTGGCCGATCCGGCCGCCGGCCTGGTCGGGCTCGGCGCTTCGCTGCGGCGCCTGGTCGAGTACGGTCCCCGCCTGTTCCGGCAGGACGTCGATACCTACCGCATCGGCGGCGGCTTCGACGGCCAGTTCCCGCTGCTCGACTATCTCGTCAGCTGGGATCTGGGTGCGGCCTACTCGCAGAACCGTCAGAGCACTTCCGAGCAGGGCCTGGTCAACATGGCCCACGCGGCGCGTGCGCTCGGCCCGCTGGCCGACTGCGTCGATACCGACACGGCGACCGCGCCGCCGGCGGCTGCCGGCTGCGTGCCGCTCGATATCTTCGGCGGCCCCGGCACGATCACGCCGGAGATGCTGGCCTACATCACCTACACCGCGCACGACACCTCGCGGCAGAGTCAGCGCCTGTTCTACGGCAACGCCACGACCAATCTCCCCTTGCTCGACGGCATCTTCCTCGGTGGCCAGCTCGGCATCGCCGCCGGCGTCGAGCTGCGCACGGAATCCTTCCAGAGCGAACCGGACCCGCTCAAGGTCAATGGCACCAGCAGCACCAATGCGTCCGCGCCGACCAAGGGCAGCTACGATGCCTTCGAGGCCTATGCCGAGCTGGCGATTCCGCTGGTCCGCGACGTTCCGCTGATCGACGGGCTCAACGTCAGCCTCGCGGCGCGTTTCTCCGACTACGGCGAGATCGGCACCAACACCAGCGGCAAGGCCGGTGTCGAGTGGCGCATGCTCAACGGCCTGCTGCTGCGCGGCACCTGGTCGGAGGCCTTCCGCGCACCGTCGATCACCGAGCTGTACCTGGGTGCGGTGACCAGCTTCCCGGAGGAGACCGATCCCTGCGCGTCGGACGAGCGCAACAGCAATCCCAACGTGGCGGCGAACTGCGATGCCGACGGCGCCGCGGATTCGCAGACCAACGCGCAGATCCCGACCGTGTTCGGCGGCAACCCGGACCTGAAGCCGGAGACCGCGACCTCGACGACGGCCGGCTTCGTCTGGAGCCCGGAGTTCTTCCCGGACTTCTCGTTCGAGATGGACTGGTACCGCATCGAGCTGAAGGACTTCATCTCGTTCATCGGCTCGGACCAGATCTTCACCTTCTGCTACCGCGCCGATCCGGACTCGCGCTCACTGTGCGATCGCGTGCAGCGCTCGTCCAACGGCGAGCTGTCCAAGATCCTCGCGACCGCGGTGAATTTCGCGGCGCTGGATGTCGAGGGCCTCGACTTCAACATGAGCTGGAAGATCCAGAACGACTGGCTTGCGCCGATCGGCAGCTTCAAGCTGACCGCGGATGGCGCCTACGTGACGCGCTGGGACGCGGTGCTGCCGACGGTGGACGGCGGCGAGCAGCGTCAGGGCGCGGTCGGCCAGGAGTTCGGCGGCTTCGGTTCCATCCCGCGCTTCAAGATGAATGCGGCACTGACCTGGACCAATGGCCCCTTCGAGGCCAGCTGGAGCTCGCGCTTCATCTACCACGTCTATGAAGTCTGCGACGACGGCCGCCAGGATCCCGGTGCTGCGGAGGGCGGCAACTACCCGTACCCGGTGCTTTCGCTGGAGCAGTACGGCCTGTGTTCCGGTCCGCACAAGGCCGACGGCACGCCGCTCAACAAGCTCGACGCGACCACCTATCACGACGTCCAGTTCGGCTACGACGTGCCCGCCTGGAACACCAAGCTGGTGCTGGGCGTACTCAACGTGCTCGACCAGGATCCGCCGAAGGCCTACTCGGCCTTCGCCAGCACCTTCGACCCCAACACCTACGAGATCTGGGGCAGCAGGACGCCGTATCTGCGCGTGCAGACCAAGTTCTGAACGGCAGGACCCACGACCCCGGGGCGCGCGTCTGCCGCTCCGGGGTTTTTCTTTGAACGTCCGGCGCGGACCTGCCATCGGTTAAGCTGCCGCCCATGGGATATTCGAGAATCGCCGGCACCGGCAGCTACCTGCCCGAACGGGTGGTCACCAACAGCGACCTCGCGGCACGCATCGAGACCAGTGACGAGTGGATCGTCTCGCGCACCGGCATCGAGGCGCGGCACGTCGCGGCCGACGGCGAGCTGACCAGCGATCTGGCGCTGCATGCGGCGCGGCGTGCGCTGCAGGCGGCGGCCGTCGAGCCGGGTGACATCGACCTGATCGTCGTCGCGACGACGACACCGGACATGGTCTTCCCTTCGACGGCCTGCATCCTGCAGTCCAAACTCGGCGTGAAGCAGGGCGCGGCCTTCGACGTGCAGGCGGTGTGCACCGGCTTCATCTACGCGCTGGCCACGGCCGACAAGTTCGTCGCCAGCGGTGCGTCCCGCTGCGCGCTGGTGGTCGGCGCGGAGGTGTTCTCGCGCCTGCTCGACTGGAACGACCGCCGTACCTGCGTGCTGTTCGGCGACGGCGCCGGCGCGGTCGTGCTCAAGCCGTCGGACGCGCCGGGCATCTACTCGACGCATCTGTACGCCGACGGCAGCTACGGGCACATCCTGCGCGTCGCCGGCGGCATCGCCGAAGGCAAGGTTCGCGGCAACCCATTCCTGGAGATGGACGGGCAGGCGGTGTTCAAGCTCGCCGTGCGCGTGCTCGACGAATGCTCGCGTGAGGCGCTGGAAGCCAATGGCTTCAGCGGCAGCGACATCGACTGGTTCGTGCCGCATCAGGCGAATCTGCGCATCATCAACGCCACCGCCGACAAGATGGGGATCCCGCGCGAGCGTGTCGTCACCACGGTGCATCGCCAGGGCAACACCTCCGCCGCCTCGGTGCCGCTGGCGCTGGACACCGCGGTGCGCGACGGTCGCATCCGGCCCGGGCACCTGGTGCTGCTCGAAGGCGTCGGCGGCGGCATGACCTGGGGTTCCGTGCTGCTGCGCTGGTAGCGGATGGATCTGCGATGGAAGACCGGCTGATCGATCTCGAAACGCGCCTGACCTACCAGGAGGCGACGCTGCACGAGCTCAATGCCATCGTCACCGCGCAGCAGCAGAGCATCGAGCAGCTCGAACGCCTGTGCCGGGAACTGGCGACGCGGATCGCGCGTGCCGCGGAGGGTGCGCAGAAGGGCAGTGCTGCGGACGAAGTGCCGCCGCATTACTGAACGGTCAGCGATGGCACGCCTGCTGTTCATCCTCGTCGTCATCGGCCTGCTCGCGCTGGCGGTCGTGCAGCTGCGTGCGGGGCGCCTGCATTTCCGGATCGCCGACTGGCCGCTGGGCAAGCAGGTCGAAGCCGGGCTGGCGGTGCTGTTCGCGGCCGTCGCGGCGCTGGGCCTCGCGGCGCAGGAATACGGCTTCGCGTTGTGGCTCGGGCTGATGGCCGCGCTGATCGCGGCGTTCTCGTTGCTGACCTGGCCGAAGAAGCGCTGAGCGGCTACGGCGGCGACCGGTACGCGCCGTGCTGCGCCAGCGCCGCGATGCGTGCGTCGAGCGCCGCGCGCTCCTGCGCATAGTACCGTCCGACCGCTTCGTGGAAGCCGCGGTGCGCGAACCAGTGCGCGGAGTGATCGCGCACCGGCTCGAATCCGCGCAGCAGCTTGTGATCGCCCTGCACGCCGGCGTCGAAGTGGCTTAGGCCGTGGCGGATCGCGTGGTCGATACCCTGGTAGTAGCACAGCTCGAAGTGCAGCAGTTCGTCGCGCGTCGCCGATCCCCAGTGGCGGCCGTACAGGGTCTCGTCGTCACGGAAGAAGTAGGCCATCGCGACGATGTCGGCGTCGCGCGTGGCGGTGCACAGCAGCATGCGTTCGCCGCAGCGCTCGGCCCAGGTGCGCAGGCATCCGAGAGTCAGATACGGCGCTTGTCCGCGTTCGTGATAGGTGTTCGCGTAGAGCGCGTACACGCGCGCCCATTCGTCGTCCGACAGCGTGGCTGCCGTGCGCCAGTCGATGCGCAGCCCGAGCGCCGCGACGAGACGGCGCTCGCGGCGGATGTTCTTGCGGCGCTTGGCGCTCAGCGCGTCGAGGAAATGGTCGAACGAGACGTAGCCGCGGTTGGACCACCGATAGCGCAGCTGCTGGCCGGGCAGCCAGCCGCGCGCCTCCAGCATCTGCACTTCCGCCGCCGTCGAAAACAGGACGTGGATGCCGGACGCGGCCTGGTGCCGGACCTGCTCGATCAGTGCGTCGGCGAGCGCGTGCGCTGCGGATTCATCGTCCGCGAGCAGACGTCGTCCCGGCACCGGCGTGAACGGTACGCAGCAGACCAGCTTGGGGTAGTAGGCGAGGCCGCGCGCCGCGTACGCCCGCGCGATGGCGAAATCGAAGACGAATTCGCCCCACGAATGCGACTTGCGGTAGCAGGGTGCGTGCGCGCCGCCGGCCAGGCGCAGATGCGCGGGCGTCCAGCCGGTTCCCGGGCCGACGCAGCCGTGCGCTTCCAGCGCTTCGAGGTAGGCGGGCGAGGTGTACAGCTCGGCGGACATGGCCGCCATGATGGCAGCGGCGCCGCCGGACTGCTGCGGACGCTAGTCCTGCGGCCGTGCGCGCAGTGTCTTGAGGCGGCCGCGCCGTGTCTTCAGGTCCAGCCGCTTGCGCTGCGCGGCGCGCGGCGGCCGGGTCGCCTTGCGCACACGCGGCACCTGTGCGGCGCGGCGGATCAGTTCGACGAGCCGGCGCAGCGCATCGGCGCGGTTCAGCTCCAGGCTGCGGAAGCGCTGCGCCTTGATGACGATCACGCCGTCGCTGCCGATGCGCTGATCGCGCAGGCGCAGCAGGCGCACCTTGCAGTCGTCCGGCAGCGACGACGCCGGCACGTCGAAGCGCAGCTGCGCCGCGCTCGAGGTCTTGTGCACGTTCTGGCCGCCCGCACCCTGCGCGCGGATCGCGCTGAACTCGATCTCGCCCGGCGGCAGGCGCAGCGCCGGCGTGATCTCGATGGCTGCGTCCATCGCTCCGTCCGTCAGCCGCGCTGCCGCTCGGCGATCCAGCGCGTGATCTTCGCGTCGAGGACATCCAGCGGCACGGCGCCGTCCTTGAGCACTTCCTCGTGGAAGGCGCGGATGTCGAAGCGCGCGCCCAGCTGCGACTCGGCGCGCGCGCGCAGTTCCTTGACCTTGAGTTCGCCGATCTTGTACGCCAGCGCCTGGCCGGGGATCGCCATGTAGCGCTCGGCTTCGGCGATCGACTGCGTCTCGCTCTCGGCGGAATTGGCCAGCATGTATTCGATCACCTGCTCGCGCGTCCAGTTGCGGCTGTGCAGGCCGGTATCGACGACCAGACGGATCGCGCGCCACAGCTCGTTCTGCAGGTAGCCGAAGTACGAATACGGGTCCTGGTACACGCCGAGCGCCTTGCCCAGCGATTCCGTGTACAGCGCCCAGCCTTCGATGAAAGCGGTGTAGCCGCCGAAGCGGCGGAACGCCGGCACGCCGCGGAGTTCCTGCTGGATCGCCAGCTGGAAGTGATGACCGGGGATCGCCTCGTGCAGGTACAGGTCCTCCATGTCCCAGGTCTTGCGCGACGGCAGGTCGTAGGTGTTGACGTAGAACACGCCGGGGCGGCGGCCGTCCTCGCTCGGGCTCTGGTACTCGCCGCCGGCGGCGGACCTTGCGCGGAAGGCCTCGACCGGACGGATCTCGAAGCCGGCCCGTGGCGTGACCGAGAACAGCGCCGGCACGCCGGCATCGACGCGCTGGCGCAGGCCGTTGTAGGCCGCCAGCAGCGCCTCCTCGCTGGCGAACTCGAAGCGCGGGTCGGTGGCGAGGAAACGGAAGAAGTCGTGCAGGTCGCCCTTGAAGCCGAGCGCGGCGATCACGCGCCGCATCTCGGCGTGGATGCGCGCGACCTCGTCGAGGCCGATCTGATGGATCTGCGCCGGCGTCAGCCCGGTCGTGGTGATGCGGCGCACGTTGTAGGCGTACCACGCGGCGCCGTCCGGCAGCGCGTCGAGGCCGGCGCTCGTGCGCGCTGCGGGCAGGTACTCGTCGCGCACGAAGTCGCGCAGGCGCCGGTAGGCCGGGGTGAGCCGTTCGTCGATCAAGGCCAGATAGGCCGCGCTCAGGCGTTCGCGGTCCGCCGCCGCGAAGTCGGACGGCATGTTCGCCGCCGGCATCCAGAACAGGCTCTGGCGCGGATCATCGACGACCAGCGCATCGAGCTGCGGCACGACCTTCTCCATCAGCGCGCGCGGCTGCACGATGCCCCGGGTCATGCCTTCGCGCATGTTGGCGATGGCCTGGTCGAAGATCGCCGGCAGCTGCGCGGCGCGGCGCAGCCAGCGCTCATGCTGCGCGACGGTCCGGAACGGCTGCGCCGACGTGCCGGAGCCGAGCTGCGCGGCCAGATTGGCGAAGCTGTAGAACTGGTTGAGCGGCAGCAGATGTTCGGGGAAGCGCTCGCCCTCCAGGGCTTCGGTGCGGTCGCGCAGGAATATCTCGACACTGAGCCGGTCCTGGTCGCCGAGCTGCGCAGTGTCCAGCGCCTGGACGCGTTCCAGCCATTTGCGGCGGAAGGCGTGCTCGCGCGCGCGGAAGTCCGGTGCGAGCATGTTCGGCAGACGGTCGTCGTAGCGCTCGTCGCCGGCGAACGTCGCCTCCAGCGGGTAGAGCTGCAGGTATTCCTCCCAGTAGTCGGCGAACAGCTTCTGCACGTCGGCCGCCGGCGCGACAGCGGCCGGTGGCGCGGCGGTCGCGCAGGCGCCGAGGAAGATCGTCACAATCAGGACCGGCAGGATTCGCTTCATCGTGCGTGCTCGGGGGAGGGTGGCGGCACCGTAGCATTCCGCCCGCGACCGCGTCCTGAGTGAAAGCCTGCAGCGGCGCCGATGCCGCTGACGCCCTCCATTCGCCAGATCACGTCCATGACCAAGAAGAAGCACCACGATGTCGCCGAGGCGCTGCTCGACGCGCACGTCGCCTACCTCGTCGCGCAGCTGAGCGGCGACGGCCTGCAGGCACTGATCGAGGCCGAGCTCGATGCCCTGCTGGTCGATGGCATGCGCCTCAAGCTCAAGGACGTGGTCAGCGCGAAGATGATCAAGGACACCGCGCGCACCTACGCCGCCGACATCGAGATGGGCGGCGGACTGCCGCAGCTGGTCGCCGACGTCGCGCAGGCGGTCTATGCGCACAAGGTGCTCGACCACACCACGCCCAAGGACATCGTCACGCACACCCGCTACACGGAGTTCATCGACAAGCTGCTGGAACTCAGGTCGCTGCGTGACGGGCTGGTGCGCGAGATCGCGACCAGTCCGATCTACATCGCCTTCGCGTCGGACCTGCTGTACCACGGCATCAAGGGCTATCTCGCGCGCAGCACCGAGCTGACCCGCGGCATCCCCGGTGCCAGCTCGGTGATGAAGCTCGGCCGCAGCGTGATGAGCAAGGCCAGCCCCGGCCTCGAAGCCTCGCTCGACGAACAGCTGAAGAAGTATGTCGCGCGCAGCGTCGAGGCGACCGCGAAGTCCAGCGCGGACTTCGTGCTCAAGCACCTCAACGACGAGGCATTGCGCGACATGGCGCGCGAGATCTGGGATCGCAGCAAGTTCACGCCGCTGGGCACGCTGCGCGACCACATCGACGGTGACGATCTCGAAGACCTGTTCGTGATCGGCTACGAGTACTGGCGCGAGCTGCGCAAGACCGAGTTCTACGGCAGGCTGATCGACGCCGGCATCGATGCCTTCTTCGACGCATACGGCGATGCCTACCTCGGTGACCTGCTGGACGATCTGGGCATCACGCGCGATCTGATGATCGCCGAGGCGATGCGCTACGCACCGCACGTGATCAAGGTGCTCAAGCGCAAGAAGCTGCTCGATGGCATCCTGCGCCGCCAGCTTGCGGGCTTCTACCGTTCCGGGGCGGTCGAGCAGGTGCTGGCCGGACACATGCCGCAGCCGCTGTAAGGTCATTCCCGACACACCCGCGGTGGGTCCGCGCGCCGGAGCCGCAGCCCATCCCGTTCGTCGGCGCTTCGCGCGCGTCAGCCGTCCCGGCCGCGCAGGCGACCGCGATGCGCCGCTAAATGAGCGCGTGCGGACGAGGTGTGGCGATGCGCTATATGGGCAGGGAACGGCGACGCAGAGGTGGCTTCAACCCGCTTCGACGCGGCCTCTACGCCGTGCTGCTCTGGCTCAGCCCGCACGCGCCGTCGGCGGCATCGTCGGGCGAGGCGCCGGTACCCCAGTCCGCCGGTCCGTCCCGGGCGTCGCTGAGCATCGAGGCCCTGCCGTCGTGGACGCCGGGCGTCGCTTCCGCATATCGCATCAGCTATACGCCGCCGGATGACCGGATCGCGGCGCCGTTGCGCAAGCTTGCCGATCTGCTGCGCACGCGCACCTGGCAGTTCAACGACAGCCTGCTGAGCCTGCGCGGCGGCGTGAAACTGGATCTCGGCCTGCCCGATGGCGGCAACCTGCACCTGAACCTGTTCCCCGACCAGGACGATCCCGAACGTGGCCGCCACTGGCAGTTGTCGTCGGACGGCGATGCCGGGCCGGCGCGGTTGTGGTCGGTGGGCGGCAGCGTCGAGGTCATCAACGCCGAGCGCGAGCGCGGGCCGCACCGGGTCGATACCGAGCGTCAGGTCGTGCTGACACCGCAGCTGATGCTCGACATGGATCAGCTCGCCGGCATGCCGGGCAATGCCCAGCTCACCCTCCAGCACTGCAACTGGCGCGACGGCGTCACCAACCATCACAGCGACGACAAGGTCTGGCAGCTCAACGTGCGCTGGCGGTTCTGAACACGGCGCGGATCCAAGGCCGAGACCGCCGGGGGGGCGAGCGGCGCGCAGCGCGTGTGCGTGCCATAGTCGCGTGCACGACTGCCGCAAGGCCACGATCCGCTGCAACGCATGCACCCGTCCGACCCGATCTCCCGTCAACGTCCCGGCGCGGATCCGCGCGACATCATCACGCCGGATGCATTCCAGGTTCTGCCGGCGCTGTACGGGCTGCGCCTGGCGAGCCCGATGCGCCGGCTGCTGGCCGTCGGCATCGACGCGCTCCTTGTCGCCGTCATCGCGCAAGCCGGTGGCCTGCTGCTGGCGATGGCGGCCGCCGTGTTGTTCTACGGCTGGATGCGCGCGGGATCGGCACCCAGCGGCCGCGGCCGCCGTGCGCTGCGCGCAACGGCGGCGGCGCTCGGCGCCGTGATCCTGTTCGCCGGCGCGCTGTCGGTTCTGCAGCCCTTGTGGGAGCGGATCACCGGCACCCGGAACGGCACTGCCGCCGAGGCCGGGACGCTGCGCGGCCGGGACGCCGTCGTGGCCGGCGTGAGCCTCGCGCAGCTCCAGGCCTGCGCCGATGCGTCCTGCCGGCAGGCGCGCTTCGACGAGCTGGCCGCCGCGCTGGCCCGCAGCCGGATGCCGGGGGCGGAGCAGCGCGAACTGCTCGACGAGCTGGCCGCCGCGACCGCGGCGGACGCGGACGAGGCGGCACGCCTGCGCGCGCGGGCGCCAGCGCCGGCAGCCCCGACGCCGGCCCCTGCGACCGCACCGGGCAGTGACGGCGACGTTCCGTCGCCGATCCACGACGGCGGCATCAGCGTGCTCGGCACGCTCCGGCTGCTGGCGTCCGAGCTCGGCTTCAGCTTCGGCTGGGGCGCCGTGTACTTCACCTTGCTGACGGTCTTGTGGAACGGCCAGACACCCGGCAAGCGCCTGCTCGGCATCCGCGTGATCTCGCTGCGCGGCGAGCCACTGACCTACTGGGCGGCCTTCGAGCGCTACGGCGGCTATGCGGCCGGTTTTGCGACCGGCCTGCTCGGATTCCTGCAGGTCTTCTGGGATCCGAACCGGCAGGCGATCCATGATCGCATCTGCTTCACCGCCGTGATCCGCGATCCCGCGGGCCCGCATCCGGCCCGTCCGCGCGCGGCCGCGGACAACGCCGATCCGCCGTAGCGGGAGTAATTGAACGATCGGTTGACTGCGGGCGCGGTCACCGCCATAGTCGGGGCCGGCGAGTTCGCAGAACAGGGTCGGGCATGTTGGGATCGCATTCGCGTCGCATCATTCTTCCGCGTCCGGGCGGTCCGGCGCGGCGCTGGTCCTTGCACGCGCCGGTCGCGCCGCCGCGCTGGGTGCGCGTCACCGCGCTGCGCCGGGAAACCGAGGATGCGGTGACGCTCACCGTCGCGCCCGAGGATGGGCGCACGCTGCCGTTCCGGGCCGGCCAGTACCTGACCCACTGCTTCACGATCGACGGTGCCGAGGAACGCCGCGCCTACAGCCTGAGCAGTGCCGAGGGCGGGGCGCTGTCCTGCACGATCAAGCTGCTGCCGGACGGCCGCGTGTCCCGCTACATCGCGCAGCAACTCAAGGTCGGCGACCGCTACCGCGTCATCGGGCCGGGGGGCGATTTCACGCTCGATGCCGGGCACAGCGGACCGCTGGTCCTGCTCGCCGGCGGCAGCGGCATCACGCCGGTGATCAGCCTGGTCGAGACCGCGCTGGCGCAGCAGCCGACACGCCCGGTGCGGCTGGTGACGGTCAACCGCGACCGTGCCCATGCGATCTTCCACGAGCGCCTGGAGGCGCTGGCGCTGCGCTACGCCGCGCTCGAGTACACGCCGGTGTTCACCGCCGATACCGGCCGTCCCGACGCAGCAACGCTAGCCGGATTGCTGCGGCCGGATGCGCAGGGTGTCGTCTATCTGTGCGGGCCGCAGGCCTTGATGGACGCCGCGGACGCCGGCCTGCGCGCCGCCGGCTTCGATCCGGCGCGCATCCGTCGCGAACGCTTCGTCCCGGCGCCGCGCCACCAGCCGCGACCGACCGAGCCGCAGGACATCTTCTTCCGCCGCTCCGAGCGCACCGTGACGCAGCAGCCGGGCGAAACCATTCTCGAAGCGGGCACGCGGGCCGGTCTGCGGCTCGACTTCAGCTGCACCGTCGGCGGCTGCGGACACTGCAAGGTCCGCATCGTCGATGGCCAGGTGCGCCTCGACGAACCCAACTGCCTGACGCCGGAGGAGCGCAGCGCCGGCTACACGCTGGCCTGCTCGGCCTGCGCGACCACCCCCATCACCGTGGATGCTTGAGGAGAGATGACATGACCACGCTGGACCGGATGCTCGACGGCCTGCCGCGCAAGGCGCAGAACACCATCTACGGCGCGCTCGACAACCTGCGCGTGATGTCCTCGGTCGGCAATCTCAAGGTTGCCGCGTCGATGGCGCCGTCCGTGTACCGCGGCCTGATCAAGGGCACGGCGCGCGACGGCGATGCCGTGCAGATGCCGGGCCGTCACGCGGCGCACTTCTCGCTGACCTACCAGGGCGAGTTTCCGGAGATGTACGACCTGTACCGCCGTGCGGTCGCCAACCAGTGGAACGGCGACCGCGACCTCGACTGGGCGACGTCCGTCGATCTCGAAAACCCGGACACGATGGTGATGCCGCTCGACTACCCGCCGTTCGCCGGTCTTGAGGCGAAAGGCATCAAGCTCAACGACAAGGAAAAGCTGCGCTTCGCCAACGACATCGCGTCGTGGACGCTGTCGCAGTTCATGCACGGCGAACAGGGCGCGCTCTACGCCGCCGCCCAGGTCACCGAGTCGGTGCAGTGGATGGACGGCAAGTTCTACGGCGCGACGCAGGTGATGGACGAGGGCCGGCACCTGGAAGTGTTCCTGCGCTACCTCGATACCAAGCTGCAGAAGGTCTATGCGGTCAACGACAACCTGTTCGTGATCCTCGACGACCTGCTCACCGATTCACGCTGGGACGTGAAGTTCCTCGGCATGCAGATCATGGTCGAGGGCCTGGCGCTGGGCGCGTTCGGCACGATGTACAACTTCACCAGGGAGCCGCTGCTCAAGCAGCTGCTCAAGTACGTGATCCAGGACGAGGCGCGCCACGTCCACTACGGCGTGCTGGCGCTGCGCGAGCACATCACCAAGGAGCTGACGCCGGCCGAGGTGCGCGAGCGCGAGGACTGGTCCTACGAAGTCGCGCTGCTGATGCGCAACCGCTTCCTGTCGCACGAGATCTACTACGAATGGTTCGAGGGGCGGCTGTCGCTGAAGGATTGGGACGAGGTGATCCTGAACGCGCCGTCGATGGCGGCGTTCCGCCACCTGATGTTCCTGCGGCTGATTCCGAATCTCGAATACATCGGGCTGATGAGCGACCGCATCAAGGCGCACTATGAAAAGGCGGGCCTGACCAGCTTCCTCGGCGGCAAGAACGCGACCCAGCTCTCGGCCGACGACCTGATCCGCGACATCTCGGCGTACCGCGCGCCGGTGACGGCGCACTGAATCAGCGGTCGCGGTAGTTCGCCGGCGCGACGGCGTAGCGGGCGCTCAGGTCGGCATCCGCGCGTTCGATGCGCGCCAGCGATTCGGCGTAATCGCGGTCCAGCCGTGCGTACTCGCGCTCCAGCCGCTCGCGCTCGTCGCGGCCGAGCAGTTGCGGCTTGTTCGGCGGCGTCCTGCCGTCACGGACGGCGTCGAGGTAGTCGCGGCTGCGGCGGTCGTCCTCGGCGAGCCGGCCGCCGATGTCCTTGAGCTGGCGGATCACCTCGTCGAGGTGGACGCGCTGCTCGAAGACGCGGCGCCCGTCGTCGTAGGCCGGCCGGAACAGGCGGTCCGTCGCCGGCGGACAGACATCCGCGTAGCCGTTGCCGTTGCGGCCCTGCAGATAGCCGTTGTCCGCCGTGCAGTACAGCGCCTGGCCTTCGGCATAGCCCAGCTTCCAGCCGATCTCCTCCGCGGCGATGCCGTATTCGCCGCAGGCTTTCTGGTGTTCGGCGAAGCGTGAAGAAGGCCGGCCCTTGAGGCCGTCGGTGTAGCCGATCTGGCGCCAGTCGCCGCTGCGGCACTCGCTCTCGTTGAGCGTGGCGCAGGCGCCGAGCAGCGCGACGGCGATCGCGGACAGCAACCACCGGCCGGGGCAAGGAATCGTGCGCATGCGGCAATGATGCCCCAGGACTGCGCCGCCGGCGACGCGCCGCAAACTGGCTACACTAGCCGCCTAAGCCGGGGGTGCCTGCCGTGCGGCGGGCTGAGAACAGACCCTTGGAACCTGGCCCATTGGGCGAGGGAAGGCTGCAGGGCCGCGCATGCGCCTGGCGCCTTTCATCGCCAGATTCGAGAGTCGTCATGAGCGCATTGCCCGAGCAGATCTTCCAGAAGGCCGCGGAGCTGTCCGCCGAGGTCCGCAGGCCGTTTCCGAACAGCCGCAAGATCCACGTCGAGCGCAACGGCCTGCGTGTGCCGATGCGCGAGATCGCGCTGACCGCGACGCGCACCGCCCAGGGCCTGGAGCCGAACCCGCCGGTGACGGTGTACGACACCTCCGGTCCCTACTCCGACCCGGATGCGCAGATCGACCTGCGCCGCGGCCTGCCGGCGTCGCGCGCGGCCTGGATCGAGGCGCGCGGCGACACCGAGCAGTTGCGCGGGCCCAGCTCGATCTTCGGCCGCATCCGCGCCGCCGATGCGCACACGCAGCACCTGCGCTTCGAGCATGTGCGCGCACCGCGCAAGGCCAGGGCGGGCGCCAATGTCAGCCAGATGCACTACGCCCGCCGCGGCATCGTGACCCCGGAGATGGAATTCGTCGCGATCCGCGAGAACGCGCGCCTGCAGGAGCTGCGCGAAGTCTATGAGAAGGCCGGCTATCTCAGGCGCATGCACCGCGGCCAGGCTTTCGGTGCGCGCCTGCCGGACGAGGTCACGCCGGAGTTCGTGCGTCGCGAAGTCGCCGAAGGCCGCGCGATCATCCCCGCCAACATCAATCACCCGGAGCTGGAGCCGATGATCATCGGCCGCAACTTCCGCGTGAAGATCAATGCCAACATCGGCAACTCCGCGGTGACGTCGAGCATCGCCGAGGAGGTCGAGAAGATGGTGTGGTCGATCCGCTGGGGCGGCGACACGGTCATGGACCTGTCCACCGGCAAGCACATCCACGAGACGCGCGAGTGGATCCTGCGCAACTCGCCGGTGCCCATCGGCACGGTGCCGATCTACCAGGCGCTGGAGAAGGTGGGCGGCAAGGCCGAGGAGCTGACCTGGGAGATCTTCCGCGACACGCTGATCGAGCAGGCCGAGCAGGGCGTCGATTACTTCACGATCCACGCCGGCGTGCTGCTGCGCTACATCCCGTGGACCGCCGAGCGCGTCACCGGCATCGTCTCGCGCGGCGGCTCGATCATGGCGAAGTGGTGCCTGGCCCACCACAAGGAGAACTTCCTCTACACGCACTTCGAGGACATCTGCGAGATCATGAAGGCCTACGACGTGTCGTTCTCGCTCGGCGACGGCCTGCGCCCGGGCTGCATCGCCGACGCCAACGACGACGCGCAGTTTGCCGAGCTGCACACGCTCGGCGAACTGACGAAGCTCGCGTGGCGGCACGACGTGCAGGTGATGATCGAAGGTCCCGGCCACGTGCCGCTGCAGCTGATCCAGTCGAACATGGAGGAGGAGCTCAAGCACTGCTTCGAGGCGCCCTTCTATACGCTCGGGCCGCTGACCACCGACATCGCACCGGGCTATGACCACATCACCTCCGGCATCGGCGCCGCCAACATCGGCTGGTACGGCTGCGCGATGCTGTGCTACGTCACGCCCAAGGAGCACCTGGGCCTGCCCGACAAGAACGACGTGCGCGAAGGCATCGTCACCTACAAGATCGCCGCGCACGCCGCAGACCTGGCCAAGGGCCATCCCGGCGCACAGGTGCGTGACAACGCCCTGTCGAAGGCACGCTTCGAGTTCCGCTGGGAGGACCAGTTCAATCTCGGCCTCGATCCGGAGAGGGCGCGCGAGTTCCACGACGAGACCCTGCCGCAGGAAGGCGCCAAGCTCGCGCACTTCTGCTCGATGTGCGGCCCGCACTTCTGCTCGATGAAGATCACGCAGGACGTGCGCGACTACGCCGCGAAGGTGGGTGCCGACGCGCAGGCCGCGCTGGAAAAGGGTCTGGCCGAGAAGGCCGAGCAGTTCAGGCAGACCGGCGCCGAGGTCTATCGCCGCGCCTGAGTCGGCCGCGCGGCGGCCTGCGCGTCACAGCGACTTGAGGAACCAGACCAGCGCGTCGCGCTGCATCTTGGGCAGCGCGCGGTAGGCGGCCTGCGCGGCCTGCGCCTCGCCGCCGTGCCAGAGGATCGCTTCTTCGAGCGTGCGCGCGCGGCCGTCGTGCAGGAAGCCGGCCTCGGCGCCGCTCACCGCCTTGGTCAGGTGCAGGCCCCACAGCGGCGGCGTGCGCCACTCGCGGCCGTCGGCATCGCCCTCGCGCACGCCGTCGGCGAGGCCCTCGCCGAGGTCGTGCAGCAGCAGGTCGGTGTAGGGCGCGATGACCTGATCGGCGAGCGCGGCGGACGCGGCCTGCCGGGAAGTGCGCCACTGCGGGCGGTGACAGGCGGCGCAGCCGAGGTCGTGGAACAGGCGCTCGCCGTCGCGTACCTCGCGCGCGTCCTGCCAGCGCCGCGCCGGCACGGCGAGGTGACTGGCGTAGAACACCAGCGCGTCGAGGATGTCCGCGGCGACTTCCGGATCGCCGCCGGCCGTGGCGCGCAGGCAGTCGGTCTGCGCGGGGGTGCACAGTTGTGGTTCGCCCGGCGTGGTGGTCAGGCCCATGTCGTTGCGCAGCGCGCTGACGACCTGGTCGCGCACGCCCGGCTGCGCGGCCTTCCAGCCGAAGCGGCCGATGGTGCCGGCGGCGTCGAGCCGGTTGACGCGGCCGGAGATGCCGTCGCCGTCGCGGTCCTGCGGATCGGCGCCGGCGCGGATGTCGGCGGCGTCGATCGCCTCGAGCAGCCCCAGGCCGATCATCGGCGGGGCGATGCGCAGCGAGTGACGCAGCGGCGCCGACGGTGGCCCATACGCGAGGTGCTCCAGCGTGACGACGGGGCGGCGCAGCGCGACCTGCGTGCCGTCGCCGAGCGTGACGTCGTGCGCTTCCCAGCGCAGCGCGATGCGCGCCTCGGCGGCGACACCGGCAATGCCGCGGTCCTGGATCTGGCGGCCATAGACCGGGTCCGCGTCGCCGCTGCCGGTGGCGATGCGCAGCAGCGCGCCGCTGGCGTCGGCGCGCTGCGCATCGGGCGGGTGGCCGCGGCCGTCGCGGATGTGGCAGTGCTGGCAGGCCGAGGCGTTGTACAGCGGACCGAGGCCGTCGCGCGCCGTCGTGCTCGCCGGCGCGGCGACCCAGGGTGTCGTGAAGAAACTGTTGCCGACCATGAAGCGCGCGCGGCCCGCGGCGTCGAGGTTCGCGGCCGGCTGCGAGAAGGCGTCGCGTTCGAGCGTCTCGTCGGGCGAACGCTTGAGCGCCGTCGTCGCGCCGCCGGGCGCGGGCTGCGCCGGCGCCGTGCTGGCCGGATTGAGCGGTCCGAGTTGCAG
Organism: Fontimonas sp. SYSU GA230001; assembly: GCF_040066175.1. Lineage (NCBI taxonomy): Bacteria > Pseudomonadati > Pseudomonadota > Gammaproteobacteria > Nevskiales > Nevskiaceae > Fontimonas > Fontimonas sp. SYSU GA230001. The sequence goes on along the minus strand of NZ_JBEAAM010000002.1, from coordinate 13,338 downwards.
CACGACGCCGGCGCGTTCGATCTCGGCGGCGAGCGCACGCAGCGCGTCGGCCAGCGTTCGCAGCCGTGCGCGGCCGCCGTCGGGACCCTCATCGAGGATCATGCGGTCGAAGGGGCCGCCGATGCGCGCGGCGGCCTCCCGCGCCGCGGCGAGGCCGGCATCGATGCGCCGGGCCTGCGCGGTGTCGCGCGCGGCGATCAGCGTGCGCAGGCTTGGTACCTCCAGCACCGACCCGTCGCTGCGGCGATAGGTGCCGGTCCAGAAATTGGCGATGCCGAGCAGGTTGTGGCGCAGCGAATCGTGCGTCTGGTCGCTGAAGCAGTCCTGCTCCTCCTCCTGCGCCCGCGTGTGCAAGGCGACCTCGATGCGCTCGCCGGCCATCTCCACGGCAGCGAGGCTGCTCAGGCCGAACAGCATGCGGCGCAGGCCCTCGCGCGGCGCGCCGCGCACCAGGCGCATGCCGTAGCTGCCGACGTCGTCGGTCCAGTGGCGCTGCATGTCGCGCAGATCGCTGATCAGCAGTTCGACGACGGCGAGCAGGTAGTCGGCGCGGCGCCGGCAGACCTGTGCGGACGCGGCGCGGTGCCGGCCGTCGGTGCAGAGCTCATCGCTCAGCGCGTAGTCGGTCCACGGCCGGTCACCCGGTCCGTCCGCGCTGCGATCCTGGCCCCACAGCAGGAATTCGATGGCGTGGTAGCCGACCGCGACCGAGGTCTCCACCGGCGCCAGGCGCTGCAGGTGCACGAGCAGCGCCGGGTTGAACTGCGTCGTGTCGATGCGCGTGGTGCCGAGCCTCACTGCGTCGGCGTGAACCAGGTCGGCGCGTGCCAGCGGGTTGTCGTCCGACGGCGCATAGCCGTCCTCGACGTAGTCGATCAGCCCTTCGTCGAGCGGCCAGGCATTGACCTGCGTTTCCCAGTCATCGACGACCCAGTTGCCGAAGCGCAGCGCCTCGGTCTGCGCGTAGGGACGGCGCGCGGCGATCCAGGCGGCGCGTGCTGCTTCGAGCCCGGCCGCGTCCGGCTGCGCGACGAAGCGGCGCGTCGTGGCCAGCAGCGCCTCGGCGGACGTCAGCGAATCCGCGTAGGCGGCCGCGGCGATGCGGCGGTAGCCGTCGAGCACTGCACTTTGGCTGGCAGCGTCCTCGCGCGCCGAACAGCCCCACAGCGTCGTCAGCAAAGCACCGGCGGCCAGCGCCGCCGGCACATGTCTGCTTTTCACCCGCCGCAGTTATAGACGTCGGCGCCGAAGGCATGCATGCCTGCGCTCGCCGGCAGGCCGGCGTAGCCGAGGTAGCCGTCGTCGGGCTTGGCGTCGAGGTCGATCTGGTCGAGGCCGAAGATGTTCTCGACCGAGCGCAGGAAGCCGAAGTGGTTGTACGGCGTCGGGTTGACGCTGCCCGGCTGCGTGTAGCGCGAGATCACCAGCGCGCCCTGCCGGCCGCCGCCGGGGCCGACGATGCCGGGCAGCGGCGTGTTCGGACCGGGATGCAGTTCCTGTCCGCAGCAGGCCGCGGCCAGGTCGGGATCGGCCGGGTTGGCGATGTTGGCCTCGTCGGCGACGATGATCAGCAGGCCGTCCTGCTGGTAGGCCGGCGACGCGAGGATCAGCGGCACCCATTCCCTGAGGAACTCGTCGGCGCGCTTGAGGCCGCCGTCGCCGCCGTCCGAACAGCTCGGATCGTGGGCGTTGTGGCAGTTGTCCGGCACGATGAAGTTGAAGTTGGGCGTGGTGCCGACCGCGCGCAGCGCCGTGCGCAGGCGCTCGAGGTCGAGCACGCCGGCGTCGCAGCGCGCGCGTGCCGCCGCGGTCTCCTCGGTGCCGATCAGCGACTCGAAGAACACGAAAGGGTTGTGGCGCGCCGAGTACTGCTCGGTCGCGTCCGAGCCGTTGGTCTGGTCCGGCGCGGTGTACGAGATCTCGGGCTGGATGCAGCTCGCCTCCGGCGTGCCCGGCTTGGGTCGCGCCGGATCGCGGCCGGGATCGCCCTTGAGCTCGAACTGCATGTCCTGCATCCAGCCGGCCCAGGTCTTGCCGGTCAGGTCGAGTTCGTCGAACACGGTCGGCACGTTGGCCGGATAGACGCAGCCCTGGCCGATCGCCTGCGCGTACTCGCCGAACAGCGCTCCGCCGTTCGCCGGGTTGGTCGGCGTCCACGGCGCGAAGCTGGCGATGCAGTCGCCCTGCGTCATCAGGTTGGCCGACTGGCCGGACACCATCGCCACGTAATTCGTCGTCGAGTTGTGGCCGGTGCCGTGGTAGTTCGGCAGCATCTGGCCCAGCGGCATCAGCGTCTCGCGCAGATACACCGCCGGCGAGCCGGGCCCGAAGGTTTCGTCGTAGCCCTTGTTCTCCAGCATGATCACGAACACGTGGCCGATCGGCGGCGGCTGGTCCTCGGTGCCGCTGGCGACGCAGTTCTTGGGGTCCGGCAGGCCGCCGGACGGGCCGCTGGCGCTGCAGGCGGCGAGCAGCAGAGCGCCGGCGCCGGCGAGTACGGTGCGATGCATGGCTTTCCTGTCTGTATTCGTCGTGAAGCTCAACGCTGCAGCATAGGCAGCCCGCATGACATCGTCATGACGGACGAGTCCGGCCGCGGGGGGGGCGCCGCGGCTGACGGAAAACCCCCAGACGATGGCTCGAACTGGGGAAAAGTTCCTATTGCTCCGCGTCGCGCGACCTTCCTACAGTCCCGTCAGCCATTACTTACAGGAGCGATCCGCAGCCACCGGCGTCACCGTGTGGTCTGCCAGGGCGCTCCGGATTCGGGGATCGGGGAAGAGCCATGGGTCGTATGTTGGGGTCGCGATCGCGCGCCGCAGCCGGTCTTCGTGCGGGGCTGATCTGGGGGCTCGCGGGGTCGGCGGCACTGCTGCCCTTCGCGGCGCGGGCGGCCTGTCCGCTGCCGGTCGGGGCGCAGGTGCTGCACGAGTGGGACGTGCAGATCGGGCCGTCGGCGCCGGTCGCCTCGTCGAGCACGTCCGCGCCGGAGGCCTTCACGCTGCCGGCGGGCTGTGCCGCGAGCAGCATGACGGTGCGCATCGAATGGGACGTCGCCGCCAACGACCTCGACCTCGACGTGCTGCTGCCCAGCGGCGAGAAGGTCAGCGCGGCGCACTACCAGACGTCCGGCCAGCCAGTCGAGGAAGCGGCCATCCCCGATCCACGCGCCGGCCAGTACAGCGCGACCGTCAAGGGCTGGCTGAACGCGCCGACCACGGTGCACGGCAAGGTCAGCGTCACCATCACCGGTGACGCTCAGCCCGGTGACGGCGGTGGTTCGGGCGGCGGCACGCCGCCGGCCGCGATCGTCTCCGACCCGCTGCGTCCGCGGGTGATCGTCGCCGACATCGACTCGGGCATCAATCCGTATCACGCCTACTACTACGCCGGCAGCGAGATCTACCCCAACTCCGCGCCGTCGTCGGTGACCCAGGAAGTGCTCGATGCCTTCGGCGTGGAGCCGGACAACGTCGTCCAGCTGACCCGCACCGGCGTGCTCGCCAACGATCTCGCCGCCGATGCCGCGTTCTGGAGTCGCGTGCAGCGCGGCAAGGCGTATCACTTCAAGGGCACCAACATCATCGCCATCTCGTATGCCGGTACCGGCCTGGCGCCGCTGGTGCCGACCACGGCCAAGAGCGCGCACGGCGTCGGCACCAGTTCCGCGGTGCTGCGCGCGAACCCGGACGCGGTCATCGTCTTCGTCGAGACCGAGGGCGCGCTGGGCAATGACACCGCGCACGAGTTTGCATTCCTGCACCCGAACGTCGATATCGTCACGACCAGCTACGGCGTGTCGATCCCGCAGACCGGCTTTCCGCTGCCGGAGACACGCGCGTTCCACGTGACCTATCAGGGCGTGGTCGAGAAGGGCAAGCTGCATTTCAGCTCCGGCGGCAACGGCCCCGGCCTGACGCCGCTGCGTGCCGGCGCCGGGCCGTGGTGGAGCATCGGCGTCGGCGGCATCGAGGAGGATTCGTCGGAAGGCGACACGCTGATCTCCGGCGTGTTCCCGGATTTCGTCTCCGACTTCACGCAGCCGCTCGCCTACTGCATGGACTGCGAAGCGGGTACCCAGAGCGTCGGCGGAACCAGTTTCTCGACGCCGCGCGCCGCCGGTGTCGCCTCGCGCGTGCTGCTCGAAGCGCGGCGTCGCGTCGGCCATGCCGGCGGTATCCGTGCGGTCGATGGCGGCCTGCCGCTGATGGCGCAGGGCAAGGGATTCGCGATCAGCAACTGGATGCTGCGCCGCGCGCTGGAACAGGCCGCGTGGATTCCGGGGCTGGCCGAGTACGATCCCGTCCAGGGTGTGTTCGATCTCGGCGGCCTGCCGATCAATCCGGTCGCGCCGTGGCTGCAGATCGCCTGGGGCGATCTGACCGCCAAGCCCGAGAAGGGGGTCGTCCCCAAGGCACTGGGCCACCTCAATCTGGGCATGACGCTCAACAGCAAGAGCGTCGGCTACTGCGACTTCCAGACCGCCATCATCCAGGAGCGCAAGCTCTACTGGGATCATCTCGCACCGTTCCTGCCGGGCGTCCTCGGCGGCGACCCGACCGGCAACACGCCGGCGCAGGATCCGTTCATCTACTGCGACTCGACGCTGGGCCAGCCGGCGCCCAATGACAGCGGCGGCCATCCGGTCGATAGCGACGGCGACGATGTCGTGGATGGCATCGACAACTGTCCGACGGTGGCGAACGCGAGCCAGGCGGACGCGGACGCGGACGGCATCGGCGATGCCTGCGACAGCGACACGGGCGGCGGCGGTGGCGGCAACGATCCGCTGGCGGTGACGCTGAGCGCGAGCCATTCGAAGCCGGCGAACGCGGACGGCAGTTACACGGTGAACGGATCCGACCCGCTGATCGTGACGTTCACGGCGGCGGCGTCCGGCGGACCGGACGCGAACTACCGCTACACCTTCAACTTCGGCGACGGCAGCTACGCCGGCCCGCAGAGCGCGAACTCGGCGCAGCACAGCTACGCCTACGCCAATCAGGACGGCTACCGCGTGACGGTGGTGGTGACGGACGCCAGCGCGACGCAGAGCGCGGTGTCGAACACGATCCTGATCCGGACCACGACGCAGGTGATCGTCACCGGCAACAACGGCACGGTGGCGAGCCTGGTGGTGAACCCGACCAGCGGCACGGCGCCGCTGACGGTGACGGCGGACGCGACCGGCTCGACGCACGCCAGCGGCACGGTGAGCACCGATTACGTCTTCGACTTCGGCGAAGGCGCGCCGGTGACCAACGGCAGCGGCACGGCCAGCCACGTCTACACGGTGCCGCAGCAGCAGACCTACACGGTGCGCGTGACGGTGACGGACAAGGACGGCAGCGGTGCGGTGCTCGGCAGCGCGACGGCGACGCAGGACGTCGTCGTCAACCCGGGCAACCGGCTGACGGCGCTGCTGTCGGTGAACCCGACGACGGCGGATGTCGGCCAGATCATCACCTTCGACGGCTGCCACTCGTTCGCCGGCGACGGTCACAGCATCACGCGCTACACGCTCGACCCGGGCGACGGCACGCCGGTGATCGTGCACGACGTGACGGCGCCGGTGAGCTGCGCGAACGGGCACAACGACGCCAGTGTGTTCCAGCACGCCTACGGCCAGGGCGGCAGCTACACGCCGACCCTGACGGTCTATGACGAGACCGGCGCCTTCGCCAAGGCTTCGGCCGGCGGCGTGACGATCCGCACGGTGCCGGGTCCCGGCACCGGCGGCACCAGCAACAGCGGCGTCGCGCCGCGCCGCGGCGGCGGTGCGCTCGGCTGGATCACGCTGCTGCCGCTCGCGCTCGCAGGCCTACGGCGGCGTGCCGTGCTCGGCGCGCTGGCGCTGACGGCCGCGCTGGTGGCCGGTCCGGCCGCGGCGCGCTCGGCGACACCGGCCTCGGGCACGCTGTCGGAGTCGAATCCGGTGCTCAGCTTCTCCGGTACGACCCCGGCCGGCGTCAACCCGATCGGTGACACGGGCCGCTATCCCTGCCTCAACGCCAGCGTCGAATGCGACCGTTTCCAGGCGACCATCACGCTCAGCGACGCGTATCTGGCAGCGCATCCGCAGGCGCGCATCCGTGTGACGCTGAACTGGGAATTCGCGGAAGACGACTACGACCTCTACGTCACCAAGGCGGCCGGCGGCGAAGTCGTCGCGGCCTCGGCGACGGACAACTCGCCGGAGATGGTCGAGATTCCGGCGGCGGCCGGTTCGGTCACCTACAACGTCGATATCGTCCCGTACACCGCCTATCTCAACTCGTACAGTGGTACCGTCGAACTGCTCTCCGGCAGTGAAGGTGGCGGTGGGGGTGGCGGCGGTGGTGCCGGTGGTGGCGGCTCGGCGGCGGCGCCCGCGGACATCGACGCGCCGCGCGTGGTCGTCGCGGTGATCGACACTGGCATCAACCCGTATCACGCCCACTACCGCGCCGGCAGCGCGATCTATCCGCCCGGCCACCCGCCGCACGCGGTCACGTTGCCGGTGCTGGCGGAATTCGGCATCGCCAGCAAGCCCGAGTGCTGGATCACGCTGACCCGCACCGGCGACGCCCAGGCCGACTACGACGCCGACGTCGCCAGCGGACTTTGGGACCGCGCCGCGCAGTGCGATGTGGTGTGGTTCACCGGCACCAACATCCTCGCCAAGACCTTCAGCCCGGGCGGACGGCCGTATCTGCCGAACAGCGAGAGCGACACGCACGGTGTCGGCACCAGCTCGGCGGTCCTGGCGGCCAATCCAGACGCAGTGCTGCTGTTCCTCGAAGGCACCAGCACGGCGGCCGAGGAATACGCGATGACGCACCCGGCCGTGGACATCATCAGCACCAGTTACGGGCCGATCGGCAGCCTGCCGATCCCCGAACACCTCGGCAAGAGCTTCACCGGCACCTACCAGTACGGCAAGCTGCACTTCGGTGCCTGCGACAATTCGCCGTCGACGGCGATGCAGGATGGCACCTGCGGACCGTGGTGGAGCGTCGGCATCGCCGGCATCGAGGAGACACAGGACAACGAGCCGCATTCGTCCTCGACCGGGCGCCAGCCGATGTCCGGCACCTTCCCGGACTTCATCGCCGACTTCACGCAGACGCTGCCGTACTGCGCCTATTGCCAGGACCGCTACGACGACGACGTCGGCGGCACCAGCTTCGCGACGCCACGCTCGGCCGGCACCGCGTCGAAGGTGCTGCTCGCGGCGCGCCAGCTGCTCGACTATCGCGGCGGCGTTTTCCGCGGTCCCGGTGGCAACCTGATGGCGGCCGGGCGGGTCGATGGCCGCACCGTCGCGTTCAGCAACTGGCGGCTGCGCCGCGCGCTGGAGGAAGCGGCCTGGGTGCCGGGCCTGGACGACTACGATCCGACGGCGGCACCTTCCGAGTTCCTGCCGGGTTATCCGATTCCGCCGGTCGCGCCCTGGGCCTTCATCGGCTGGGGCGTGCTGAGTCCCCGCCCTGACACGGGCGTCGTTGCGCGCAGCCTGACCCAGCTCGGCGTACTGACGGGCAGCGTCCCGGCCAAGGACGCCGGCTTCTGCCAGTTCCAGAACGGCCTGATCGCCGTGCGCAAGTTCTACTGGGACTACGTCGCCGTGCTCAGCGAGACCTATCTCGATCCGCCGAGTCCCGATCCCTACCTCTACTGCGATTCGGCGGCGGCCCTGCTCGCCGACGTCGATGACACGCCGCAGGACAGCGATGGGGACGGTATCGCCGACGCGACGGACAACTGTCCGACGGTGGCGAACGCGAGCCAGGCGGACGCGGACGCGGACGGCATCGGCGATGCCTGCGACAGCGACACGGGCGGCGGCGGTGGCGGCAACGATCCGCTGGCGGTGACGCTGAGCGCGAGCCATTCGAAGCCGGCGAACGCGGACGGCAGTTACACGGTGAACGGATCCGACCCGCTGATCGTGACGTTCACGGCGGCGGCGTCCGGCGGACCGGACGCGAACTACCGCTACACCTTCAACTTCGGCGACGGCAGCTACGCCGGCCCGCAGAGCGCGAACTCGGCGCAGCACAGCTACGCCTACGCCAATCAGGACGGCTACCGCGTGACGGTGGTGGTGACGGACGCCAGCGCGACGCAGAGCGCGGTGTCGAACACGATCCTGATCCGGACCACGACGCAGGTGATCGTCACCGGCAACAACGGCACGGTGGCGAGCCTGGTGGTGAACCCGACCAGCGGCACGGCGCCGCTGACGGTGACGGCGGACGCGACCGGCTCGACGCACGCCAGCGGCACGGTGAGCACCGATTACGTCTTCGACTTCGGCGAAGGCGCGCCGGTGACCAACGGCAGCGGCACGGCCAGCCACGTCTACACGGTGCCGCAGCAGCAGACCTACACGGTGCGCGTGACGGTGACGGACAAGGACGGCAGCGGTGCGGTGCTCGGCAGCGCGACGGCGACGCAGGACGTCGTCGTCAACCCGGGCAACCGGCTGACGGCGCTGCTGTCGGTGAACCCGACGACGGCGGATGTCGGCCAGATCATCACCTTCGACGGCTGCCACTCGTTCGCCGGCGACGGTCACAGCATCACGCGCTACACGCTCGACCCGGGCGACGGCACGCCGGTGATCGTGCACGACGTGACGGCGCCGGTGAGCTGCGCGAACGGGCACAACGACGCCAGTGTGTTCCAGCACGCCTACGGCCAGGGCGGCAGCTACACGCCGACCCTGACGGTCTATGACGAGACCGGCGCCTTCGCCAAGGCTTCGGCCGGCGGCGTGACGATCCGCACGGTGCCGGGTCCCGGCACCGGCGGCACCAGCAACAGTGGCGTCGCGCCGCGCCGCGGCGGCGGTGCGCTCGGCTGGATCACGCTGCTGCCGCTCGCGCTCGCAGGCCTGCGGCGGCGCAAAGACGCGCGGAGGAGGCTGCGTGTCGGGGAAACCCCGACAGCGTAGGGGAATACACGGAATGCGGAATTACCATTGCCGCGATGAAAAGCCGCTGACTACAGTCACGGCGGGTTGAATTGCGGTGTCTTGGCTCGTCGGCCGCGCCTAAGGGGGGTGCGTCCGCCGGGTGATTGCGATCGGGCCCAGGCTCGGAGGATGAGGAGATGACCATGCAGGTGTTCCAGGGCGTCGGCCTGAAGGCCGGGGCTGCGGGGCGGTTGGTGACGGGCTGCGCGCTGGCGCTGGGCCTGTTGAGCGTCGGAGCGCCGGCGGTGCATGCGGCCAGTCCGAACAGCGGCACGCTGACCGACAGCGGTGCCAAGGTCGAATACGACTCCGGACCGTTCTTCGTCTCCAACCCCAGCGGCACCGCCAGCCTCGACGGCGAGCCGATGTGCATCTCGCCGATCGCGCCCTGCGACGAGTTCGCGCTGACCGTGCAGCTGCCGGCCAACTACGCGACGCTGCGCCCGTACGACCAGATCAGGATCACGACCTCGTGGACGGTGGCCGGCACGGCCTCGCCGGAGGACATCGACATCTATCTGCTCGACAGCGCCGGTGCGGTGGTCAAGGACTCCGCGAGCTCGTCGAATCCGGAAGTGATCATCGCGCCGGCCGAGTCCGGCACGCGGACCTACAAGGTCCGCATCGTGCCCTTCGCGGTCGCCGGTGCCACCCCGCACACGACGATCGAGCTGGTGCAGAACGAGGCGCCGCCGGCGCCCGCGCAGGCCCCGACTTCGAGCGTCGCGCCGCGCTTCCGCGTGTTCGAGTCGCCGGCCGGCATCGCCGGTAGCGCCGGCGAGCCGTCGATCGGCTACAACCGCACGAGCAAGCGCGCGATGTTCACCGCCGGTTTCGACACCGCGCGCGTGACCTTCCCCGAAGATCGCACGCCGCCGCTGCCCGAATCCGCGGGCGCGCTGTGGGAGAAGAAGAACTACCCGTACAACACCGTCTCGCTCGATCCGATCGGCTACACCGATCCATGGAAGGGCCGCAGCTTCACCTCGCAGCTGACCGGCGCGAACTCGATGTACGGATTCACCGATGACGACGGCCAGACCTGGACGCCCGGGCAGTTCGGTCCGCCCAACGGTGGCGCCGACCACCAGACCACCGGTTCGGGTCCGTATCCGGCCGGCCAGCCCTTCGACGCGCTGCGCGCGCTGTCGCAGGCGGCGGGCTTCGGCAATGCGGTCTATTACTGCTCGCAGTCGATCGCGGCCTCGTTCTGCGCGCGCAGCGACGACGGCGGGCTGACCTTCGGTCCCGGCATGCCGACCTGGACGCTGCTCGAATGCGGCGGCCTGCACGGCCACGTGCGCGTCGCCTACGACGGCACTGTCGCGTTGCCGAACAAGGGCTGCGGCGGCGGCCAGGGTGTGGCCTTCAGTTTCGACGCCGGCAACACCTGGACCGTGTCGGTCGTGCCGGGCACTTCCGGCGGCGACACCGATCCGCAGCTGGCCTGGTCGGACACCGAGGATCCGCAGACCCATCAGCCGGTCGGCTATTTCTGCTTCATCGACGGCGACGGCAAGCCCAAGGCGGCGGTGACCAAGGACCGCGGCCAGACCTGGTCCACGCCGGTCGATCTGGGTGCCGCGCATGGCATCAAGAACGCCGTGTTCGCGCAGGGCATCGCCGGCGATCACGACCGCGCGGCCTGTGCCTTCATCGGCACCACGACCGCCGGCAATTACGGTGCGCTCAGCTTCAAGGGTATCTGGTATCCCTTCGTCGCGATGACCCACGACGGCGGCGCGAGCTGGCAGACGGTCAATGCCTCGCCGACCGACCCCGTGCAGGGCGAGGGCGGCATCTGCACCAGCGGCACCACCTGCGGCTCCAACCGCAACCTGCTCGACTTCAACGAGATGGCGCTCGACGAGGACGGCCGCCCGCTGTTCGGCTATGCCGACGGCTGCATCGGCGCCTGCGTGCAGAATCCGGCCAACAACAGCTTCTCGGCCAAGGGCGCGATCATTCGCCAGTCCGGTGGCCTGACGCTGTTCAGGGCCAAGGATGGCCAGGGCCAGTTCTCGGCCAGCGCCGTGGTGCCGGCCCAGCCCTACCTGAGCGTCACCAAGAATGCGAGCAACAACACGCTCAACTGGACCGCGCCCGACGACGGTGGCGCCGCGATCAGCGGCTACAAGATCTACCGCGACGGCGTGCTGCTGGCGACGCTCAACCAGCCCAAGCTGGACTACACCGACACGGCGATCAATCCGGCGACCGACTACGCCTATGCGGTGGCGGCGGTCAACAGCGTCGGCGAGGGTGCGCGCAGCGATGCCGCGGCGCCGACGCAGGGCGGCCCGACCGAGAGCGTCTGCGGTCTGCCGGGCCTGACCAAGCTCACCGACGCGGCCGGTGACCAGGCGAACCTCGGGCTGGTCCCCGACCCGCAGCCACAGCACGACCTGCTCAAGCTGTCGGTCGCGCAGCCCTACGCGCAGGATGGCGTCGTGCGGCTGATGTTCCAGCTCAAGGTGTCGTCGCTCTCGCAGCTGACGCCGCGCAGCGGCTACTACACCTCGTTCAAGTCGCCGGACAACGTCTATCGCGGCGTGCGCATGGTGGTCGATGCGAGCGGCACGCCGGCGTTCCAGAGCTATGTGGTCGGCGCCAACAACAGCGGCGGCCAGGACGGCCGTTTCGTCAGCGGCACGCCCAAGGCGGCCGAGGCGGGCAGCGGCTACACGGCGGATGGCCTGATCACCATCGTCGTCAAGCCGGCCGACATCGGCCTGAATGCCGCCGGCGAGATGCTGACCGGCTTCAACGCCGGCGTGATCTTCGACGGCACGACGCCGGTCGGCGGCATCACCGACGTCGTCGATGAGATGCCGGACGGTCTCGGCCGCGAGGGCGAGTTCACGCTGCTGAACAACGCGAGCGGCGGCTGCGCGCCGAACACGCCGCCGGTGGCGACGCTGACGGCCTCGCCGCAGTCCGGCACCGCGCCGCTGAACGTGACCTTCACCGCCAGCGCCAGCGACGACGACGGCGACGCCATCGTCGAGTACCGGCTCGACTACGGCGACGGCAGTGCGCCGGTGACGCAGGCCAGCGGCGCGTTCAGCCACAGCTACAGCGCGGCCGGCAACTATCCGGCACGCCTGACGGTCAAGGATGCCCGCGGCGCGGAAAGCAACGTCGCCGAGAAGATCATCCAGGTGAGCAGCGGCGGATCGATGGCCGTGAGCCTGGCGGCGACGAGCTATTCGAAGTCGCCGAATCCGGATGGCACCTACACGGTGAGTCAGGCTTCGCCGCTGAACGTGACCTTCACGGCCACCGCGCAGGGCAGCGACGGCGCCCCGTACTGGTACACGTTCAACTTCGGTGATGGCCAGAGCGTCGGACCGCAACGGTCGAACAGTGCGACCCACGCTTATCCGTACGCCAACCAGGACGGCTACCGCGTCAAGGTGACGATGACCGACGATGCCGCCACACGCGCGGCGGTGTCGAACGAGGTCGTGGTCAAGACCACCGCGAACGTCGTCATCAACGGCGGCACGGTGATCGACCTGGTGGTCACGCCGACCAGCGGCGACGCGCCGCTGACGGTGACGGCCAATGCCAACGGCCCGAACGCCCGCCACGACGCCGCCACGGCGGTGACCGAGTACACGTTCGACTTCGGCGACGGCAGCGCGGTGATCAACAACACCAGCGGCAGCGCCAGCCACGTTTACACGGTGCCGGAGGCGCGCACCTACACGGTGAGCGTGACGATGACCGACAAGAACGCCGGCGGCACGGTGCTCGGCACATCGACGGCCTCGGCGACGGTGTCGGTGAACTCCGGCAACCGCCTGACGGCGCTGCTGGCGGTGAGCCCGACGACGGCCAACGTCGGCGACACGATCACCTTCGACGGCTGCCACTCGTTCGCCGCCGACGGCCACAGCATCACGCGCTACGTGTTCGATCCGGACGGCGCCGGCAGCCTGCCGGCGGCCTACGACGGCGCGAACTGCACGGCCAGCTACGCCTATGCCAGCGCGGGCAGCTTCACGCCGACGCTGACCGTGTACGACGACACCGGCGCCTTTGCGAAGGTGGAAGTGCAGGGCGTGCGTATCCAGACGCCGCCGAGCCCGGGCACGGGCGGCGGCACCAACACCGGCGGTGTTTCGCGCCGCGGCGGTGGCGGTGCGTTCGGCTGGCTCAGCTTGCTGCCCCTGGGTGTCGCCATCGCGCGGCGCCGTGGGGTCAAGCCCGTGGACTGATCGGGGGGTCAGTCCCAATGCCCCTGCCGGGTCCCGTACCCGGCGGGGGTTCTTTTTGGGTATCGGGGAAATGCTGTTGTCGAGGGCATTCCGGCGCTTCGTCGACCGACCCTATCCCAGTGTTGTTACAGCGTCCCGTCCTCCAGCAGCCGCGTC